>DRGF01000213.1 GCA_011050175.1 Thermococcus sp.
AGCCCAGGGTCGCCCAGGTTCCTGTCGATGTAACGCCGCACCACCTCGGCGGCGAAGGGATGTGGATTTGTGCACATCGAGCCGAGGATCCTGCCTGAATCAAAGGTCAGGTCCTCCGACGTCTTCTCCTCCAGCTCCGCCAGAACTTCCTCTTCGCTCGCTCCTTTCTTCGGGAACATGGTCTCACCAGCCTGTGCCTAGTTTTATCCCCCGAATTTAAGCCTTTGCCTTCGCTGACTGTTCTTTCTGAGCAGAAATTTTAAGAGTTTTTATAATCAATTGTAGGTGCATGATGGTGAAAGAGAGACTCTACACTCTCAAGCAGGTGGATGAAAACTCAGCGTCTATCCAAGAACGACAAAATCTACGGAGCTCATTCTCACAAATAAACTCGGAGAGGGCGTGAAAAAACTCATCGAGGAGGTTGAGACTGAGTGAAAATCGTTCTCGCCTACAAGATGACTCACGACTGGAGCGTTCAGGAACTCCTCACCGAGTATCAAAAACTCCTCCAGCGGGCGATTGATAAAATCTGGGAAAATGCGACTTGGAAGGAGAAGAAGGTGAAACACCGCTACTCAATCGGGAACGGAAAATACAAGTATTACGAGACCACCCGACTAATCCCCTATTTTCCAAAATCCAACGAGTTCAGGAGAGGATTAAGGAACGAACTCCTTGAGGACTGGCCCCTTGCGAAGCACTACGTCGATTCTGCCATAAAGACGGCCTACTCAATCCTTGAGAGCTGGAGGCAGAACTACCTGAGGGGAAGGCGGAAGAGAAAGAAACCCGTCGTGAAGAGAAAGTTCGTTCGAGTCAAAACCACTCTGATGAAGGTTGAAGGCTCGAAAATCAGGGTGACTGTCAAACCGAGGGAAGAGTACCTCGAACTCGACTATTCTAACGAGTGGTTCTACGAGAGGATTAAAGACTGGAAGGTTGGCGAGCTGATAATTAGGGAAAAGGATGTTTACTTGACCTTCTCGCGAGAAGTGGAGTTCTCTGAAAGGATTAGAATTGGGATTGACAGCAACTTAATGAGCCTCGATGTTTACCACCCCGAGCAGGGCTGGATTAAGGTGGACTTGAGTGAACTCCACAGGATTGCGGAAACCTACGATGGAATTATTGATAAACTCAAGAGCATTCAGAAGAAGGCTCCGAAGAGGATTGGAATGCTCTTGAAGAAGTATCACACGAGGAGAAGGAACAGGATTGAAGATTACCTTAACAAGCTGGCCGTTCAGCTCTCAATGGAGTTCCCCGATGCGGTTTTCGTCTTCGAGGATTTGAACAAGTTCAATATGTTCAACGGGAATGGCAGGAAGTTTAACCGGAAGTTATCCCGCTCCACTTGGAGTAAAATCGTCCAGAAACTCTCTTATCGTGTTCCAATAGAGTTCGTCAATCCCGCTCATACTTCCTCCACTTGCCCGAGATGTGGGAGTAGGCTGGAGTCCCGAAACGGGCTGGTGGAGTGTTCCAACTGCGGGTTTAATGCCGATAGACAGTTTGTTGGAGCGTTTAACGTTTTCGTGCGGGGACTTAGGGTCGCCCTGAGCGGGGGTGAGGCCGGTGATTTACTCCCCGATGAACCCGGAGGGGAGTTGAGGTTAATGAGCCCCAAGTCCGTCGTGAGGGTAGATTTAAACGGGCGGATGTTCATTCACATTTCACCCTAAAAACTCACGACGGACAGACCCCCTCTTTAGGTAGCCTTTGAAGAACACCGGGGTTGTCAGTGCGGTGAGCATGGAGACCGCTATGACGCTCGCGAAGAGAGCCTGGTCTATGAGGCCCGCCGAGAGGCCGAACGTGAGTATGGCCAGTTCTAGGCTTCCCCTGCCGCCCATTCCGATACCTATCGTTATCGAGTCCCTCCAGTTCAGACCAAAGAGCCTCGCACCGAGACCGCAGCCGATGAGCTTGCCCGCCACGGCCGCTACGTATAGCGCACCTATGAGGGCGGGGCTTATGTCGGCAAGGGGAGGGTTGAACATCAGCCCGACGTAGATGAAGAACAGGGGTATGAAGAACTCGGTGAGAACGACCTGGAGGTCGCTGATGAGTTCGTTAAGCTTTATTCTGGTAACGACCAGTGGATCCTTCCTCTCACGGAGGCGGCTTATGGTAAGGCCTGCGAGGTAGGCGCCTATTATCTCGTTGAGGCCCGCCCACTGGGCTATTATGGCCAGGGTGAAGGTCAGGATGAGCGTGAAGGTGAAGAAAACGTTGAGGTTTCTGACGATGGAGTTGAACCACCTGGCCCTTTTGAAGACGTATTCGGATACCAGAAGCGTCGCGGCTATGAATGCGAATATCTTAACTGTCAATATTCCGAGAGAAGCCGCGTCAAGCCCCCCTCCCGCCATGGCGGTGATGATGCCTATCAGGTAAACCGCCATTATGTCGTCGGCAAATGCAGCCCCCATCAATATCGAGGAGACCTCCCTGCTCACGCGCTCCTTCACGAGCACGCCGCTGGTAACTTCTATTGCGGTGTTTCCGAGGGTTATTCCGATGAATATCGCGGCAGTCGTTCCTTTCCCCGCCAGCTGGACGGTGAGGAAACCCAGAGCGAAGGAAAATGCCACTCCAAGGGCTGCAACCACAATCGCCTTTTTGGTGTTGTGGGCTATGGCGGAGAAGTTGCTTGTGAGCCCCATGTAGAGCATCATCATTATAAGCCCAAACTCCGCAAGAACCCCAAGCTCCTCTGTCGGTTTTATCAGCCCGAGGACGAACGGCCCCAAAAGAATTCCAGTGAGGACGTGGGCAATGATAGGGTGTATTTCAACTCTCTCGAAGAGCCACTCTATGCTCTTTCCGGTAACAAGAAGAATGGCCAGCGCCGCCAGGAATTCCACGTCAGTCCCCCCTCGCCAGCAGGGCCGCGATAATCCAGAGCGCCATGAGTACTATCGCCAGTACCGTTGCGAGTCCGGCGGCCCCTCTGCTCGTTCCGAATATTATCGGGATGGGGCCTATCATTATGACCCCGCCGCCCTCTACGTCTGCCTCTCCACCTAGGGCAGAAACAAGGGTCCCAATGAAGACTAACAGGAAGCCGAGGAATATGAGGGTCATCCCGCTAATTATCAGCGTTTTCCCGTCCATACGATAGGGGCTTCTCCTTCACCTTTTAAAACTTAGCCCCGGACCCAAAGGATTAAAACAGCCCATGGGGATTTTTTAACATGCTTGTGCTCGTTGACCTCGACGACACGCTCTGCAACACCTGGGAGGCCGCTAAGTACAGCGTTCTTCGCCTGATACCCCACCTGATCAGGCGGAGGAAGTTTCGGGCGTTCTTCTACATCCTCACGGCCCGCTACAGGGAGCTGGAGCAGTCAAAAGAACTCCACACCCTAGACCTCGATAAGCTCATCGAGAAGGTGATGAGCAAGGTCTACGCCAAAATCAGCCAGGAAGAGCTGGACGATATAACGGAACTGGTCGATAGGGTGTTCTTTTCCAATCTCAAGCTTTTCCCTGACGCCGTTCCTTTCCTGAAGGGTCTCAAAGATATGAGGGCGAGGATCGTTCTCATTACCGACTCCTCCACTAAGTGGCAGAGGAAGAAGCTGGAGTACCTCGGGATAAAGGATTACTTCGACGCGCTGATAATAAGCGGTGAAACCGGCTACAGCAAGCTTGAACCCCACAACTTCAGGCTTGCGCGCCGGCTCTTTCCCGATGAGGACGAGGTCTATGTGGTGGGCGACAGGGACGACACAGACATGCGCGGGGGAAAGGAGATAGGGGCGACCACGATACTGGTTCAGAGGGGATACTTCCGCGGAAGGCTCGCCAAGCACGCTGATTACGTGGTCGAAGACCTCATCGAGGCCCTGGAGGTGATAAAGCGTGAGCATGAAAAGCGAGCTGAAGCGTAAGTCCCTCCACATGACGGGCCTGCTAGTTCCCCTCTTATACTACCTCTTCGGCAGGGAGATTACTCTCACGCTCATAGGCCTTTCGTTCTTCATCTTCGTCATCCTCGAGCCTTTCAGGGTGATAGAGGACTTGAGGGACGACATAAAGCGGAGGCTCAGGATATACGTCGATGAGGACGTCATCGGCAGGGTGGAGATTCTGGAGAGGTACATGGACGAGATAACCCGCCCCCACGAGCGCTACCGCGTCGCGGCCCACATTTACTTCACCGCCGCCTCTTTCACGGTGGTGTACTTCTTTTCTGAGGAGATAGCGATTGGAGCAATTACCGTCGCGACCGTTGGCGACGCCCTCGCGGCAATAATCGGAAAGTCTTTTGGGAGGCACCGCTTTAAGAACGGCAAAAGCCTTGAGGGAAGCCTTGCCTACTTTATCTCCGGCCTTTTGATTCTGTGGCCCCTCGTGGGGCTTCCCATAGCAGTCATTGGGTCACTTGCGGGCATGCTGGCCGAGTTTTACAACCTCCCGCCCGACGACAACTTCTCCAACCAGCTGGCCGTGGCGACTGTCATTTACCTGGCGGGACTGCTCATCTGGGGGATATAATTCGGAAAAGTGGAAGAAACGGGCGGTCACTCTCTCCCTACGTCTTTTCTTACCCTGAAATCTATTGGCTCCTCCCTGCGCCAGAACCTGCAGAATGAACAGGCCTTTCCGCTCGACGGCATGCCGCAGACCTTGCACTCCCTCAGTTCGGCCTCCTGCAGTTCGGCCTCAAAGAGGTGCTTCTTCCGGAGGTATCCCTTGATAAAGTTGATTTTTGTCCCCGGCCTCTTCTCCTCCATCTCGTTGAGTATCCCCTTGTACTCAATCGTCGTCGCGCCGACCGCGTGGGGGCACTCGTCCATGATGTACTCTATGTCGTTGGCCAAAGCGTAGGCGACTACCTCCCTCTCCGTGACCTCGTAGAG
>DRGF01000001.1 GCA_011050175.1 Thermococcus sp.
CGGCGGTCATAGCGGCGGGGTCACACCCGGTCTCGTTTCGACCCCGGAAGTTAAGCCCGCCAGCGATCCCGGGTGTACTGCCCTCCGAGAGGGGGCGGGAAACCGGGGACGCCGCCGGCCACTATATTATCCTTCTGGAGTAATTACCTACACAAAAGCTATTTAAATTTCCTGACGATTTTTTTACGGTTGATGCTCATGCTCAAGAAGTCAAAGAAGCAGAAAATTACTTGGGATTACATTAGGGAGCGCCATCCAGGAGTCTCTGATGAACTCAAGACCCTCCGCGATTGGGACAGTGTTAAGTCAACCATCCCTGAGTCAGAGTCTATTGGGGACTATTCCCTCCTTGCTCTGGAAGCAGTAGCGGCCACAATCCGCGAGCTCAGGATCGACAGAGAGATACTCGTGGAGCGGATTGAGGTTCTTAACAGAAAGTTGGAAGAGCTGAGTTCTTCCCACAAGGAAAGCACTCATTCGCTGGAAAAACGCATTAAGGAGCTTGATGACAGGTTAACTGAGCTTGAACAGAGGACTCTTTTCCTTGACAGCGTTGAGATGCTGGTTCCAAGACTCACGGAGATTGAGGAACGTATGGAGCGGCTCCCCGCAGAGGTACTCAGACGGGTTGAGGAGCATTACAGTAAGAGAATGGACGAGTTCATTAGGGCGTATGTTGAGGAGCGTCTTAAGAGCTTTGAGGAGGCACTCAAGAAGAACGTATTTGGCGTGAGTGAGGATCTCTCCAAGACCCTTCTCAAAATACAGCAACACTACGAGGAACTCGTTGCTGAGAACGTACGCCTTCGTTCCGCTGTCAAGGAGCGGGAGGAGCTAAAGAAAGCACTGGTTGAGAAAGAACGCGAGATTGGAGAGCTTAGACACAAATTGGCGGCCCTTAAAGAGATGTCAAAGCGCGTCAATTCTCTGAGCAGTAGGCTATCCGACTATGAGGCAAAGCTGGCCGAGATGAACCGCATCCAGAATGAACTCGCCGCCCTCACTGGAAGTAAAGATATCAGCGAGGCCCTCAATATACTCAAGACTCAGTTTGTTCCGAAGTCAAAATTTGAGAGCGCTCTACGCGAGGTTAAAGGCATTCTCAGCGAGATTGAAGAGGTACGCCAGGAAAACGCCAGGCTCAGGGCCGAAAATGAGAAGTTGAAGGAGGCCTTAAAGACTCTCCTTCAGGAGAGGTCTGAAGGCATGGCAGAGGGTGGGGCTATGGAAGCCTCATCCCTATCTTTCGAGGATGATAAGCTGGTTTAGTCCTTCCTTGATCTTTTTCATAACCAGTTCGCTCCTGTCGTTTATTTCCTCAAGTTTCGATCGGATTATTTTCCGGAGCTTTGGATTGAACTCAGCTATGTTGATTAGAGTTTCAACGGTGCTTGCTCTGACTATTTCATCTTTGTCGTGGAGAAGTGCAAAGAGCTTTGGCAGGAAGGGGCTGATGTATCTGAGGCCGTTGTCTCCAAGTGCTGAGATAAAATTAAGCGCGGTAAGTTTGTCCGTTGTGTCTTTTGAGGTGAGCATATGGCTTATGTCTTTAAATACGTTGCCGAGAAGGCTGGGATTCACGCGCATTATCTCCTCGAGGACGTACGCCATGTTAACCTTTATCTTTGGGTCGCCTATCCTGTAGTTGGCAAATATCACCGGGATAACTTTTGCAACCGTTTCAGGGTTAATCTCCGCGAGTACACCGAAGCCCCTTGCTATCTCCTGAGTCAATGGTATTGCCTCACTCTTTCTGAGCATTACCATGAGCTTGGTTGTGAGGGATTCATGGAGCTCGGGCATATCCCGCATTGCTTCGAGGATTACCCCAAGTGCATTCTTCTGCACGATCCATAGGTCGTCGTCGAGGTATTGGAGTACCTCCTTGAGGAATTCTTTGTCGAGAGTGGCTTGCATAATGATCTCATCGATGTGCTCCCCTGTGGCTAGGGCCTCCCGGAGATCTAGCTCTTTTTCCATCCAACCACCGTTTTGGGTTGTTGCAAAGATTTATATAAGCTTTTCACTTAGCCGTTCTGGGATGGGCCATGAAACGGGGAGTTCCAGCGATTCTGGGGTTAATGCTGGCTTTTTCAGTGCTAGGGGTTGCGACTGCTGACAGCAATGACAGTCCGATACTCTGGGAGGGCACAGTCTGTGATGATGTTCAGTATCAGAAGAGCATAGAAGCCGTCACAGTTAAAGACGGTAGGGTGTACGCAGGTTGCTCATACAGACAGCTGATTAACTCTAGTGGGATGATAAGCATATATTATCTCGGCAGGGTGGCCGCTTATTCGTCCGATGGGGATATCCTCTGGCAGAACGACTCGGGCTATGTTGTGGGGCTGTATCCTCTTTCGAATGGGAAAGTTATCGTTGGAAGCATCGGAGGCTTTTTAACGTTTGACGGGAACGGTAGGTTCCTTTCAAGGAATCTAACCATTAACAAGCTTTACGATTTTCAGATTCTGAACAACACCGTTTACGCGGTTGATGGGGACTTCTTTCTGGAGAAAGACAGCGTTACATACGTGGGGCACCTGTACAAGGGGGAGGTAATCAACGATAGCGTTGTCCTAAACGGCTGGGTAGTCAACTTCACGGACATCGCGAGCCGGGTTCGCGCAGGGAATGGGATAATCTACGTTGGAACGGGTTTTCCGTCAGGTTACGTGGGGCCTGGCCAGTTCGGCCATGTTTACGGCATCCTTCCTGATGGGACAATTTCCTGGGTCGTTGAGACTGGGCAGTGGGTCAGGGACATGGAACTGTTCGGGGACGACGTGATTGTGGGCACGGGGAACGGGACTTCTGAAGGTTATCTCTATCGTATTGACCCGTCTGGAAACGTGATCTGGAAGCGGGAACTCTTCTATGCAGAGGACATTGAAACCGGCGATGGCATGATTTATGTCGGCGGAATGGGCAAAGGCAACGGTGTTCTCGTGGCGATTGACCCTGACACAGGAAAGGTGCTGTGGAACCAGACCTTCCCGTTTAGGGCCAAGGTTGTCAGATACGTCGATGGTACACTCCTAGTCGGTGTCGGCAAGTTTGAGAGCAGGCAGGAAAACGGGACCACTTTAATATACACTTATGGTTCCCTCTACGCGCTTGATGGGGAGACCGGGAAAGTACTGGGAACCGTTACCGACCTCGGCTACGTCAGGAGCATCGCCGTTGAAGGGAATGTGGCAGTAGTTGGAACTGCCAGTTCAAATTTCTACGCGGTAGATATTCAGAAACTCTCTGGGGAGAAAAGCCGGGGGATCTGCGGCCCGGCCACTTTCATCGGGCTGGTTATAATACCGCTTCTGTTGCTGAGAAAGCTTTGAAAACTTTGAGCTCTTTTTAATTTTACATTGTTACGAGGCCGTATTCCATAAGCTTGTTGACTATCTTTCTGCCTTCCCTCGTGAGGTCGACGACTTTCCTTATCATGACTATTTTTAGGAGCCCCTTGTCTATCATCCTGTCGTATATTTCCTCTATTTCCCTCTCATCGATGCCGAGGAACTGGTGCACCTCCAGTGGATTGAGGCCGGAGTACAGTGCCATGAGGATCTGCTTCTCTATCTCGTCGAGGCTCTCGAGTTCCTTAAGTTCCTTCTCTATGGCCTCTTTGAATTCCATCTGGAGTGTGGGGAATTCATCCGACACCTTCATAATGAACTCGAAATATGCGCGTATATACTTGAGCAGGTAGCGGAGCACGTACAGCCTTGTCTTTTTCTCGGGTATGTAGAGATATGACGTAACTGTCTCGTTCACGTAGAAGTGCTTTATCTTCCAGGCTTTTACCTTTTTGCCGTTCATGTCAATTTCTTCCACGTCCATCTCTTCGATATCGGAGAATACCGGTATCGGCCTCATGTCCGGGTCAAGGACTACAATATTCCTCTCGGTTTTTCCTCTTTTGGTTGATTTTACGGAGACTATCCTAAGCGATCCATCCTGCCACTGGGCCTCCATATTTATGGCCCCGCCCTTGACCCTAGCCAGCAGCAGCTTTACCGCCTTGCCGTTAATGAGTATCTCGAATATTGTGTGAATGAACTCCCTGAACTTGTTCTCATCGTATATCAGGAGGTTGTCGCCTATTGTGAGTATTAACGTTAGCTCCCCCCTCCCGGGAATGTAGAACTTCATCCCAAAATGCTCCTTCTCGGGATTGAGCTTGTAATTGTCCGGGACGTTTACGCCCAGGTCTGAGAGTGAAGAGAATGGAAAATCGTCCTCTCCGACGACCTCCCCCATCCGGAGATACTTCAGGATAAGCCTGTCGTTCTGGACAACTGCCGTTGCATCTCTCCAGTTTACTCGATTCGAGCCTTTCCATGAAGAAATTATAGTGGTCTTTACCCTGACCTCCGTCACTGCCATGGTTCATCCCCTTCAAGTCCTCAAGTTATAATGCGCTGTACTCCTCAAGCCGTTTTTCCAGCTTCTCGACCTTTGCACGGAGTTGCTCGCACTCCTGGGTGAGTTTCATCTCAAGTGGAGTAACGGCGGGGTTTTCTCCCCTGCTGCTTATGAGCTCGTCGAGTACGTTCATCGCGCTGTTTATATTGCTTGTGATTTTTATCAACGCCTCCTCGGGGGGAAGGGTTACAGTTTCCCTCCCATCCTTGCTCTTAAGGACTATGGGCAGCTTGGTCTTGGCGATGTAGTTTATCATGAGGTTCAGCTTTTCCCTGTCCCTCTGCTTCGGGAAGCGGGCCAGCCAGAGGCGTCTGAACTCGTCTAGCTCTGAGAGCACCTTCATGAGGAATGCATTGTATTCATCTTCCGTTATGTATCCCAAAGTGTA
>DRGF01000002.1 GCA_011050175.1 Thermococcus sp.
ACATTTTTCAGGCAATTTTTGGTAGAAAACTTTTTAATTTTGCCTTTTATGTGCCTATTGGTGGTAGCGTGAGCGAGCCCAAGACTGTCGTGTGCCCCTACTGCGGCTTTGGCTGTAAGCTCCTCGTTAACCCCAAGACGATGAAAGTCAAGTCCCACCCCGGCGGGCCGAACAGGGGTAAGCTGTGCCCAAAGGGGCTCTATGCCCTTGAGTTCGTTTTTTCCAAGGATCGGCTTAAGCGCCCCCTCAAATGCGAGGGGCAGAGAATAAAGCCGATAAGCTGGGGACAGGCAATAGATGAGATATCCCACAAACTGCTCGAAATAAAGGAGCTCTATGGTGCCGACGCGGTGGCGTTCATCGCCTCGTCCAAGGTCAGCAACGAGGAGAACTACATCCTTCAGAAGATTGCCAGACTCTTTGGCACCAACAACATAGACAACTGCGCCCGTCTCTGCCATGAGGCTTCAGTCCACGCGCTCAAGCTCGCCGTTGGCACCGGTGCACAGACCAATCCCTATGCGGACATTGAGAACTTTAACACCATTCTGATATGGGGCTACAACCCAACCGAGACCCACCCCGTTGTCATGGACTACGTCCTCCGGGCCAAGAGAAAAGGGGCAAAGGTAATCGTCGTTGACATCAGGGAAACCAGGACGATGGCCTTCGCGGACTACCGGCTCATTATAAGGCCCGGGACTGATATAGTTCTTGCCAACGCGATGACGAACGTGATAATAGGGGAAGAGCTCTACGATGAGGAGTTCGTAAAAGCGAGAACGCGGGGCTTTTCGGAGGTGAGGATGGCAGTTATGAAGTACACGCCGGAGTACGCTGAGAAGGTGACCGGAATTCCCGCAGAAAGGATCCGCGAAGTTGCTAGAACCTTTGCCCTAGCCGGAAGTGGGGCGATAATGTGGGGGATGGGCCTGACCCAGCACGTTTCTGGAGTTGAGAACGTTCTGGCTGTAACAAACCTGGCCCTGCTCCTTGGCTACATCGGTGAGCGTGGCGGTCTCTATCCGATGCGCGGGCAAAACAACGTCCAGGGAGCGGCGTATATGGGCGCGCTGAGCGAGTTTTTGCCAGGCTACGTCCCGCTCACGGACGAAAAGTTCAGAAAGCGCGTCGCCTCGCTCTGGGGCGTTGATGACCTGCCAACCGAGAGAGGACTCTACCTGACCGAGCTGTGGGAGGCCATTGAAAGAGGAGACGTTAAAGCGCTTTACATTGTCGGCGAGAACCCCGCGGTAAGTGAAGCGGATTTTATACGCGTCAGGGGGGCTTTGAGAAAGCTCGATCTGCTCGTCGTCCAGGACATTTTCCTGACGAGGACCGCCCGCTATGCCCACTACATATTACCGGCCTCTGCTTTCTGCGAGAAATCTGGAAGTTACATGAACAGTGAGAGGAGAATCCAGTGGAGCCACAGGGTTTGCAAACCGATGGCCGATTCCAAGCCAGACTGGGAGATACTGACCATGCTCGGCAGGGCTCTCGGTCTGCCCGGGTTCAACTATTCGAGCGTTGAGGAGATAACCGCGGAATACTTCCGCCTTTTCCCTGAGCTTGAGGAGATAGACGTTGAAGAGCTAAAGGCGAGAGACGGGATCTTCCTTCCGAGAAAGAGGCTCCACACCTGGGACTTCGCGACGCCGGACGGGAGGGCGAGGCTCTTTGCAGTGGAGCGTGTTCACCCCTGGGAGGAGCCGGATGAGGAGTTCCCGTTCGTCCTGACAACGGTGAGGCTGATAAGTCACTACAACACAGGCGAAATGACCCGCAGAAGCCCCTCTCTCGTCAGGCTGATGGGCGAGCCGAGAGTCCTAATAAACGAGCACGATGCCCGGAAGCTCGGAGTCCGTGACGGAGACTGGGTGGAGATTGAGACGAGACGCGGGAGGATAAGGATGCGCGCAAAGCTCGAAGGAGTCCCCGAGGGAGTTATTGCCGTCCCCTTCCACTTCAAGGCTAACAAAATAACGAGTCCGGCTTTGAACAAGGCCGGAACACCTGAGTTCAAGTTCTCAGCGTGCAGGGTGAGGAAGCTCAGAAGCGGAAGGCCCACTCGGGGTACTCCCCGGTGAGGCACGCCAGGCAGAGGTCTTTCCTTCCAACCGCCCTTTTCAGCCCTTCAACACTGAGGTAAGCCAGACTGTCAGCCCCTATCGCCTTTCTCACCTTCTCGACACTTCCAAAGGCCGCTATGAGTTCGTGCCTCGTCGGGATGTCCACCCCCATGTAGCACGGGTGCCTTATCGGTGGGGATGCGATCCTGACGTGAACTTCCCTTGCCCCGGCCTTCCTGAGCATGGCGACGATGCGCTTCATGGTCGTCCCCCTGACGATTGAGTCATCGACGAGGACGACGCTCTTTCCTTCTATTACCTCCCTGACCGGCGAAAGCTTGAGCTTGACCTTCAGCTCGCGGTAGAACTGGCCGGGAGTTATGAAGGTCCTCCCTATGTAGCGGTTCTTTATGAGCCCCTCCGAGTAGGAAATGCCGCTAACACGTGAGAAACCGAGTGCCGCGGCCCTCCCCGAGTCGGGCACGGCTATGATGATGTCCCCATCGGCAGGGCTCTCTCTCGCCAGCTCCTCCCCCATCCTGACCCTTGCACTATAGACGTTCACACCGTCTATCGTGCTGTCCGGGCGGGCGAAGTATATGTATTCAAAAACGCAGCCGTGGCGCTCCTCTGTTGCCGGGACTTTGCTTTCTACCCCGTCCTCAGAGAGGAGGAAGACCTCTCCGGGCCTTACGTCCCTCACGTCGTCCACAAAGAGCCTCAGCGCGGAGTCCTCGGATGCAAAATAGTGGCCGTCCCCGGTTCCATAGCTGAGCGGTCTGAAGCCGACCGGGTCCCTCGCGACAAGAACCTTCCCGTCGAAGAGGAAGGCCGCCGAATACGCCCCCCTGACCTCCTCAAAAACCGCCCTCATGGCCTCGAACTCGTCCCCCGTCTCGCGGAGGTGCCAGAGGAAGGAAACCCCCAACAGCTCGGAATCCACCGAGTGCCTGAACTTGACTCCGAGCCGTTCGTAGTGCCGCCTTAGGGGGAGAAAGTTTGTGAGCGTCCCGTTGTGGGCCACTGCGATGCTCTTTCCGCAGCAGCCCGTCTTCAGCGGCTGGGTCTCGTTGAGCGAGCCCGAGGTGGAGTAGCGGACGTGGGCTATTGCAACCCTGGACTTCAGCTTCGCTATCGCACCGTCCCTGAATACCTCCGAGACGAGCCCCCTGCCGGCCACCGTCCGTATCCCGTGCTTCCAGACGCTTATCCCCGCGCTCTCCTGCCCCCTATGCTGAAGAGCCAGCAGGGCATAGTAGGCCTTCCTGGGTGCGTTCTCAGCAACCGCTGCGAAGACTCCGCACTTCTCCCTCATGATGAACCCCGCCAGTTTTTGTCTTGAACATGTCAATAAGCATGAGCTTTGACACCATATTTTGGACTCTTCATGTTTAAAAGCTTTGCCCATTAATTGCCGTTTTTATGCTAAAATAAGCCTTAAATAGGATAAGATTTTACATAAAAATGGTGAAAACTCATGCAGGTCTACGAAGGCAAGGCCAAGAGGGTTATCCCCCTCGACGATGGAAAGGCCATTATGGAGTTTAAGGACGATGCCACAGCCTTCGACGGGAAGAAGAAGGGCCAGTTTAAGGGCAAGGGCTGGTTAAACGCTCAGATAAGTGCGGTTCTTTTCAAAGTCCTCGAGGGGAGGGGTGTTAAGACGCACTTCATCGGTGTCGCCGGCGACAACAGGCTCATCGTTGAGCGCCTGAAGATGTACCCCATCGAGGTCGTGGTCAGGAACGTCGTTGCAGGGAGCCTGAAGAAGCGCCTCCCGCTTGAGGAAGGGACCGAACTGCCTGAACCGATAATCGAGCTGTACTACAAGGACGACAGCCTCGGCGACCCCATGATAAACCACTATCACGCAAAAGTTCTCGGGGTTAGTGACGACGAGATAATGGAGATGGAGCGCACGGCCCTCAGGGTGAACGAAGTCCTCAGGGAGTACTTTGCCGAGCGCGGGATAATCCTTGTCGACTTCAAGCTGGAGTTCGGAAGGAACGAGAGGGGCGAGATAGTTCTGGGTGATGAGATAAGCCCGGACACCTGCCGCTTCTGGGACGCCGAGACGAAGAAGAGCCTCGACAAGGACGTCTTCCGCTTTGATAAAGGCGACCTTATAAACGCCTACGAGGAGCTCTACGCGAGGCTCACCGGCCAGACTCCGAGTCATAAGTGATCAAGACAGTGTAGCAACCTTTACTGTCTTCCATTATTTCTATCTGCCTCAGCCGGGTTCCGTAGGTTTCAACTGCCTCGTCAACGACTTTTGAAAGCTCCTCAAGGAAGGCCTTTCGCCTGACCGTCAGTTCCATGAGACCACCCAGAAAAGTTTAGAGGGGGGCTTAAAGCTTTACTCCGTAGTTCTTCACGACTATTCTCGGCCCCTCCGTAACGGTTCCCAGCTCGAAGCTCTCGTAGTGTTTGTTGAGGACATCAAGGGCATCGTCCTTCTCCTCGGCCGGCACCACCGCCACCATGCCGACGCCCATGTTGAAAACCCTGAACATCTCCTCCAGCGGGACGCCGTTCTCGTGAATGAGTTTGAATATTCCCTGGATGGGCGGCATTTCAAGGGAGAAGCCGTGATCCGTGAGGCGCTTGAGGTTGGTCAGCCCGCCGCCCGTTATATGGGCAAGACCGTGAACCTCGACGCTTCCTATCAGCTCAAGAACTGCCTTTACGTAAATCCTCGTCGGTTCGAGAAGCCACTCCCAGAGCTCTCTGCCCTCGT
>DRGF01000018.1 GCA_011050175.1 Thermococcus sp.
CTGGGGAATACCCCTCCCCATATGGCAGAGCGAGGACGGCGAGATATACGTCGTCGGAAGCTTTGAGGAGCTTGTGAAGCTTGCCGTCGCAATAGAGGTGGACGGCGAGAGGATAGAGCTCCCGGAGAGCTACGAGGAGAAGCTCAAGGTCATAGAGGAGAAGCTCGGCCCAGAAGACCTCCACAGGCCCTACGTCGATGCCTTCATCATAAAGGTCAACGGCAAGGAGATGCGCCGTGTAAAGGACGTGGTAGATGTTTGGTTCGACAGCGGAATAGCGAGCTGGGCCTCCCTCGACTACCCAAGAACGGAGGAGAACTTCAAGAAGCTCTGGCCGGCAGACTTCATAGTCGAGGGCGAAGACCAGGTCACCAAGTGGTTCTACTCCCAGCAGGCGGCTTCGGTCATAGCCTTCGACACCGTCCCCTACAGGCACGTCGCCATGCACGGCTACGTCCTCGATGAAAAGGGCGACAAGATGAGCAAGAGCCTCGGCAACATCATAAGGCCCGAAGAGGTCGTCCAGAAGGAGGGAAGGGACCCGTTCAGGTTCTACATGCTCTGGGCCACCAACCCGTGGGAGAACCTGCGCTTCAGCTGGAAGGGCCTTGAGCAGGTCAAGAGAATGCTCAACATACTCTGGAACGTCTACGTGCTCAGCGCCACCTACATGAGCCTCGACAACTTCGACCCGACGAAGCTCAAGCCGGAGGAGCTTCCGTTCCGCGAGGAGGACAAGTGGATACTCAGCAGGGTGAACGGACTGATCAAGGACGTTGAGGAGGGCATAGAGACCTTCAGGCTGACGAAGGCGACGAGGGCAATATACAACTTCGTCGTCGAGGATTTGAGCAGGTGGTACATCAGGCTCATCAGGAAGCGCATGTGGGTCGAGGGCGACGACCCGGACAAGCTGGCCGCCTACTACACCGTCTGGAAGGTCTTCGACGTCCTGCTGAGGCTCATGGCGCCGTTCACACCCTACATGGCTGAGGAGATATACCAGAACCTGCTCAGGCCGTTCGTCGGTGTGGAGAGCGTCCACATGCTCGACTGGCCGAAGGTGGACGAGAAGGCGAGGGACGAGGAGCTTGAGAAGGAGATGGAGTACGTCAGGAAGATAGTCGAGGCCGGCTCAAGCGCCAGGCAGAAGGCCAAGATAAAGCTCCGCTACCCGGTCAGGAGAATAATCGTAGAGACCGAGGACGAGACCGTCAAGAAGGCCGTTGAGAGGCTCAACAGACTCCTCAGAGACCAGCTCAATGCCAAGGAAGTCGTCGTCGGAAGCGTCGAGCGCGAGCTCATAATCAAGCCGAACTTCGCGAAAGTCGGCCCCGAGTTCAAGGGCGACGCCAGGCTCGTCTCCCAGTGGATAGCCGAACACGGCAGAGAGCTCTACGAGGCCGGCGAGATGGACGTCGAGATAGAGGGCAAGACCTTCCACCTCACGAGGGAGCACCTGACCATAGAGGAGAAGCTGCCGGACTTCTTTGTTGCCGAGGATTTCGAGGACGGAAGGGTCTTCGTGGACAAGACCCTCACGAGGGAGCTCCTCGCGGAAGGCCTCGCCAGGGAGTTCGTCAGGAGAATACAGGAGATGAGGAAGAGGCTCGACCTCGACGTCAACGACAGGATAGTCGTCACCATAGAAACCACCGACGAGAACCGCGAGCTCCTCAGCGAGAACCTCGACTACATCATGAAGGAGACGAGGGCCGTTGAAGTCCGCTTCGAGGAGGCCAAGGGCTACGTCGTCGAATGGCCCGAGGTTCAGGCAAAGATAGGGATTGAAAAGGTGGAGTGAGGGATTTTTTATTTTCAGCCTTCACTTGTTTCACCATTTTAATCGTAAAAGTTAAAATTAAATTCTCAGACATCAATTACGGTGACAGCTATGACCGAATGGACAATTTCTGACCATGACTTAATACAAAAGGACGTTGTGCAGATTCTTCGATTCTATGGATTCACGGCTCAAGAAGAAACACCTGCGAGAATCCCAGAAGGAGGATACGGAAGAACCGACGTCGTCGGTAGAAAGGGCCATATAACAATAGGAGTGGAGATTGTAGACAGCGGGGATGTCGCCAGAGATGCCAAGAAGCTGGTAATGAATGGGTACACATACAAATACATTATCGTCCTTCGCCCTTCAAAACACGTGGATAAAATTTTGGTTGATGGAGAAATTGTAAAGGTTCTCGATCCGACTTCCTTTGAACATGAGCTTCGCCGGGACCTAAGAATACCCCCAACTCACCCGTATTTTAGAGGGGGACTCCAACAAGAACCAGAGATTGAGATAGAAAACATAGCCTCTTCCATCCTCCAAGAGATACGAGATGAACTCTATGACATTGGCTTGGAGATGTACGAGAAAGACGTGTTTGATGCACTGAGAAGAGTCTACATTTCGGGGGAACTCCAAGCGGAAAAACGAGTGGGATATAACCCTGCGGCAAGGATGCCTGGGGAATATCAAACTGTAAACATTCCACCGGAAGTGTTAGCAATCCTTGAGAAACTACAACTTGTTAACGCTCAACGAGTCGGAACTGGATACAGCAGAAAGTTGGTGTTATTCCCGAACGAACGGGGGAGAGAAGCAGGTCACGCAATTGTTACTAAAACAATCAGTAAATATCAGGACGAACTTAGCAGGCTCATTCAAAATTATGGCTCCCAGATATGGATTGTCTTGATGGGTTCACTATCAACAAGGTATCCAGGCCAAGATGACTTTTACATAAGCTACCCAATAAATCCAATGAGGAAACTCTACGACGGAGTACTATACAAACCAGAACCCTATGAGAAAAATCCACTGAAAATCATGAAATCAATCTACATAGGAAGAAGCTCATACATTCGTCTTACCTCCCCATCCATAGCACTATTCACAAAGTTTGTAGCGTATACAACACTAAGAGACTTTGCGCTTAGCCTCTTTGAAGAACTAGAAAGATTTGGACTTGCAATAAAGGATTACCTGTATGACTCAAGATGGCACCCCATTGAGGAAGTTTATAAAGCTCCCAGAGAGCTCTTTGAGTTCTTTATCTCGCGCACGAAAGAGCCACCACAGTTAGCATATTACGCCCAAAAGCTGAGTGCTTATTATGTGATTGCTAGAGTTTCCGAAATAGTGCATGCACAAACTGCCCGGAGAACCTATGAGGAACTCCTACAGATATTAGAACTCCCTGAGACAGCAGTAGCCGAGGTGTTGGCAGATATGAACAGACTTGGAATCACTTCACGGCTAGTTACACGGCCAGATGCTGCACCTTTCATCGTATTAAACAAAAAGGCATTTGAAAAATACCTAACGGACAAGATTACAGAAATCGCCAAATACGTCTAGCACTTATGTTGAGGGCTCCACTCATTCATCCATTCCTCAACTTCCTTCAGCGTTTTTCTGAGTTTCTCAACTTCTTCCTCGGTCATACTTCCAAACGCAATCATCAGAACGTCAAAGTTGCCCCTCTTCTCCTTCTCCCGCTTGGAAGTGCGTTTCTCATCCTCTGTCATGTCAAAAATTGATCTCTCGCTTACTTAACGTTTCCCCTCATCCAAAAACCCCAGCCTCCACACCACCCAGGGCTGGGCAACAATTATGGTTAGAAGGAGGGGAACCGTCAGTTTTTCAACTTTTCTTGGCGCGTAGAAGTCAACTAATCCTTTCGAAACCCTTATAACTTATGCCCCCGTAAGTTACTTACGGTGGCGTAAGTGCTGTTCGATCTGAAGCCAAAGAGTAGGAGAGAGGAGATATTTGACAGGGAAAAGGAGTTCGAAGAATTGGAAAAAAGCATTGAGAGATATCCGCTGACGCTTCTACTCGGGATAAGACGTGTGGGAAAGAGTTCCATCCTCAAGGCTTATCTCAACGAGAACCCCGGGATTCTGATAGACTGCCGGGAACTCTACGCCGAAAGCGGACACATAACCCGGGACGACCTCATCCGGGAGCTCCAGTCAAAAGGAGGTATCTTCCAGAGAATCGCCTCAAAATTTAGGGTAAAACTGAACCTGAAGTTCCTCCAGATTGAACCCCGGGATGCCTCCCTCAGGGAGATATTCAGGGAGCTAAACGAACTCGGAGAAAAAACCGGGAAGTTCGTCATAGCCTTCGATGAGGCCCAGTACCTTAGGTTCTACGGCTCGCGGGGCGGAAAGGAGCTCTTGGCATTATTTGCCCACGCCTATGACAGCCTGCCCAACCTACGGATCATACTGACGGGCTCGGAGGTTGGGCTTCTGCACGACTTTCTTGGCATAGACGACTACGAAAGCCCTCTCTACGGAAGGGTCGGAGGAGAGATTTATGTAAAGCCCTTCGACGGCGAGACCTCAAGGGCATTCCTGCGGGCGGGATTTAACGAGGCAGGGGTTGAGGTACCGGAGGAAAAGATTGAAAAGGCCGTTTCCATACTCGACGGAATACCTGGCTGGCTCGTCCTATTCGGGTCGAAATACCTCGAAACCCATGACTTTCAAAGGGCTATGGACTCAACCCTCAGCATCGCCAAAGGCCTCCTCCTTGGCGAGCTTTCGGAACTTGAAAGACGGAGCAGGCGGTACGTGGGAATTTTAAAGGCAATATCACTGGGCTACAACAGGTGGAGCCTTATACGGGACTACTTAGAACTCAAGAAAATGAAAACTCCTGAACCGAGGCTTCACGAACTCCTGAAGAATCTGAAGAAGATGGGATGGATTGAGGAAGAAAATGGCGAGTACCACCTCACCGACCCGCTTGCAAAACTCGCCCTCAGGTGAGTCACGGAAGCGGAA
>DRGF01000026.1 GCA_011050175.1 Thermococcus sp.
GAGATAGGCCAGATAAGCGAGCGCTACGGCAAGAGCCCCGTCGTCCTGCTCGATGAAATCGGCTTCTTCGGGAGCGACGTCATAATAGCCCACGGGGTCTGGCTCGACAGCAGGGACATACAGATCCTCGCGAGGCACGGCGTTACTGTTGCCCACAACCCCGGCAGCAACATGAAGCTCGCCAGCGGCGTAATGCCCCTCCAGAGGCTCCTGAACGCGGGCGTTAACGTCGGCCTCGGTACAGATGGTGCCGCCAGCAACAACAACCTCGACATGGTGGAGGAGATGAAGCTGGCCGCCCTGCTCCACAAAGTCCACAACCTCGACCCGACCGTCGCCGATGCAAAGACTGTCTTTAGAATGGCCACGCTCAACGGCGCGAGGGCGCTCCGCCTCAACGCCGGCGTGATAAAGCCGGGCTACCTGGCAGACGTGGTCATCTTCGACTTCAACAAGCCCCACCTGAGGCCGATAAACGACGTCGTGAGCCACATCGTTTACTCCGCCAACGGCAACGACGTCGAGACGACGATAGTGGACGGGAAAATCCTCATGCTCGACCGCGAGGTTCTCACGCTGGACGAGGAGAAAATCCTTGACGAGGCAGAAAAAACGATTGAAAAGCTGGCTTAACTCATGGACTGCCCAGCCAGTCGGGGTCTGGGTTTGCCATATTTTCTCTCAATACCCTGAGCGCCTCGTACATTCCCCCGACCCGGCGACGGCTGAGAGAATACTCTCTAAGAGGCTGTAATGCCTCGATTAGGCCAGCCAGCACAGCTCCAGCGAAGCCTTTGGCAACTAAACTCTTAAAGGTATAACATGTTCTCTCATCAAGGTTATTTATCGAGGCGGTACAGGCTTCCTGAAAGGTTTCCGTGGTGGTCGGGTAGCAGCGGAAAGGTTTTAATGAGTAAAAATATTAGCTTTGATATGATGCTATAGAGAAACTACAGCTGGTGACTGATAATGATTGAGCTTGTTTTTGGCGTAGCGTTCCTTGTGTCTTACGTCTTGCTTTTCTACAACTATCACCTAACCGGACGGAAGGCGCTCGCCTACTATGCGCTGGCGTGGTTCGGTCTCTCGGTGCACTTCTTTGTTCCGAGGGAATCAGTGTACGTGGTTGGTCTCGCCGTTTTTGCGTTCTTTGTCTGGCTGGGAAACATAAGAACCTCGGAGGAGCTTCTGTGTCCCATTAGATATTCCAAGGAGCTGAGGTACTTCTCCGTTATCCCTATAGCGGGGTTGCTCTTCCTGTTTCCTGAACATTCTGCGGCTTCATCCGCCGTCCTTTCAGTGAGTATAATATTAGCGGGGATATACTTACTCCTCACTGGGAACAGTGATTTGAGACTAATGGGCTTCCTTGAGGTTCTCTTTGCCGTTGTTTCGTTCTTCAGAGGGTATTACTTTTCTAATCCTTATATCAGCTCAATTGAGGCGCTTTTTGCCTTTGCCCTCGCCTACGTTTCCATAAAGACCTTCCTCGATAGTTCATTCATCGGCGAGTTTGAGATGGTGGAGGTAAGGACTGAGCTGAAGCCAGGTATAGTCATGTTCAGTTCCGTCCCAGAGGATATTCTTGAGGGTGCCTTGGTATTTTCGAGGGAAAAAAAGGATGTTTCCAACTGGTTTTGGATAACTACAGTCGCTGGTGAGGGGATCTCACCAACCAACCTCTCCAAAATGCTCGACATTGCTATTAGATTCATGGAAAAGGCAAAAGAGCATGGAAAACGTCCTGTCATCGTTATTGATGGCCTTGAGTATTTAACTCTGCAGAACGGATTCCCTGCGGTTATCAAATTCCTGACAACGCTGGGAGACTACGCTTTGATTCACAACGCGACCGTTATTATAGTGGGGGACGACTCTTTCCTGGATGAGCGGGAGAGAAATCTACTTCACAGACTACTCAATTAACGGCCGGATAACGCTCTTAAGGTGCAATGTCGAGTTTAGGGATGGGTGAGTCCGATGGTTCAATTTGAGGTCGTCCACGGGGACATAACTCGGTTCCCGGTTGAGGCTATAGTCAACGCCGCCAACAAATACCTTGAGCACGGCGGCGGTGTGGCCTATGCCATAGCCAGAGCAGCCGCAGGAGACGTCCGGGAGTACGTCCGGATAAGCAAGGAAGCCATGAGGGAGCAGATTGGGAGGGACCACATCGAGCACGGCGAGGTCGTAGTTACGCCCGCTATGGGGCTCGAAAAGTATGGAATCAAGTACGTCATTCACACCGTAGGCCCATACTGCGGAGGCGTCTGGGACGGGGACAAGAAGGAGAAGCTCAGGAAGGCTATTCTCGGCGCACTGAGGAAAGCGGAGGAGCTCGGCGTTAAGACGATAGCCTTCCCGGCGGTAAGCGCCGGCATCTACGGCTGTTCGCTTGGGGAGGTCGTTAAGACGTTCAAGGAAGTCGTTGAAGAGTTCTCAAAGGAAGCGAAGAGCGTGGAGAGGGTTTATCTGGTGCTGTACTCCGAAGAGAGCTATCAGAATGCGCTGGAAGTTCTCAATGGGTGAAGTTTTTATCGCAGGTTTCTAAATATCCTCTTGGGTGATGCTCATGCGCATCGAGGACGTTTACATCTGGGACATCAACGCCAAGTGGCTAGGGATTACCCCGTACCAGCTCATGGAGAACGCCGGCGCGGGCGTCGCGAGGGTGATTGAGGAGCGCTTTGGAAAAGGGCTCAAAGTGGCGATATTCTCGGGCACCGGGAACAACGGCGGTGACGGCTTCGTCGCCGCGAGACACCTGAGCTTTGAGAACGAGGTTACCCTTTTCCTCGTCGGCGATGAGGCCAAGATAAGGAGCGAGGAAGCCAGGCACAACTGGGAAATCCTGAAGGGCCTCGACTTCGTGAAAATCAAAGTCCTGAAGGACTCAGCCTACATAAAGTCCCTCGACCTGAGCGGCTACGACGCCATCGTTGACGCCCTCCTAGGGGCGGGTACAAAGGGCGAGCCGCGCGAGCCTATCCGCTCTGCCATCGAGAAAATCAACGAGTATGCTGGAAAGGCTAAGATAGTCAGCGTTGACCTGCCGAGCGGCTATCCAAGTGATGTTCGCGTTAAGGCCGACTTCGCGGTGACCTTCCAGTGGGACAAGGAGGAGTATAAGGGCTTCGGGCGCGTTGTGGTCAAGATAGGCTACCCGAGGGAGCTGTACCACCTCGTCGGGCCCGGCGACGCGAAGTTCGCGTTGAGGAAAAAAGGTGGGCACAAGGGCCAGAACGGAAAGTTGCTTGTAATCGGCGGGAGTGAGGACTACTTCGGCGCGCCTTACCTCGCCGCCAGGGCCGCTGCCTACCTCGTGGACCTTGTATATCTCACGATGCCGGAATACTCAGCAAAGCGCATAACCGACCCGGACGTTATCCTTAGGCCTGTTGAGGGGAGGAACTTCTCAGAGGAGCACCTTGAGGAAGTCCCAAAGCTCGCGGAAAAGGCCGACGCGGTTGTCATCGGTCCCGGAATAGGCCTTGCTGAGGAGACAAAGGAGTTCGTGAGGGAGTTCATAAAGCGCTGTGAAAAGCCGATGGTGATTGATGCAGACGGCTTGAAGGCGGTGGCTGAAGACTTAAACGCTCTGGAAGGGAAGACCTTTGTCTTGACACCGCATGCTGGAGAACTCAAGGTTCTGTTTGGAGAGAAACCAGAAGAAAGCCTGGAGGAGAAAGCAAAGCTCGTGATGGGGAAAGCCGGCCAGGTTGGCGGCGTTATCCTCCTTAAGGGCGCCTATGACATCATAAGCGACGGCAGGGTTTGGAAGTACAACAGGACCGGGAACAGGGGCATGACCACTGGAGGAACGGGTGACGTCCTGGCGGGCATCGTCGGTGCTCTGCTGGCGCTCGGCAACGAACCGCTGAGGGCCGCTTCCGCTGGGGCATTTCTCAACGGCCTAGCAGGGGATATGGTGAAGGAAGAGCTCGGCGAGAACTTTACGGCGTTGGAGGTTGCGAAGAAGGTGCCGAGAGCAGTTAAATGGGTCTTGGAGTTCTGATTTTTCTTCGTTTTTAACTTAAAAACCATAGTCCTGCCATCTTGTAGTCTTGTTGATCCTCCGTCTGAACTACAAAAAAGACGCCTCAAAATTCCACGAGCTTTTTCGCCTCTTTGGCCTTCTCGCAGAGCTCGCAGCTCTGGAGGAAAACGAGTATGTTTAGGAGGTGGAAGAGCTCTATCTCGGTGAGCTCAATCTCTGCTTGAGAGATTCTCTTCAGGATCGGCTGGGACTTCAGCTCGATCTCGTTTAAAACTTCCTTTATGAGCTTTTTAAGGGCATTTTTGTCTTTGATCCTAAAACCTGCCTTTTCCAGGATTTCGACGAGCTTCCTGACTTCGACCTGGAGGTAAGCCTGCCTGAACTCATCGGTACTATCATCCGGGTCTGCCTTTATGAGGAAAATCCTTGCGCTTCTCGCGTAAACCCTCTCGTTTCCTTGGGATTCGAGCTCCTCTACGAGCCCCACACTCTCAAGCATCTTTATGTGACGGTATATGGTCGTCCTGTCTTTTTTCAGAATTTTACTGAGCTCGTTGATGGTCATGGGGCGCTCCCTGAGGAGCTGGAGAATCCTAAACCTTGTCTCCTCAGAGAGCACCTTGACTTTCTCCGCTTCGGTAATGATGAGAACTTCCCTCAATTCAGTACTCCTCCAGCTTGTCCTGGGGCGTCTCTCCTTCTTCAACGATTTTCTTGCCCGCGGCTACCATATC
>DRGF01000153.1 GCA_011050175.1 Thermococcus sp.
CGTCAACAGGCGGCCCGCAGTCCCTCCTCAAGGTGTTCCCCAAGTTCCCCGACAATCTAAAGGCAGCGGTGCTCCTGGTGCAGCACATGCCACCTGGATTCACCAAATCGTTCGCTAAGAGGCTTGACAGTGTCAGCAAGATAGATGTCAAGGAAGCAGAGGATGGCGAGCCCATCGAGGAGGGCAAAGGATACGTCGCCCCCGGAGACTACCACATGGAAGTGAAGATGAGGGGAGGAAAGCCCATCATAACACTCAACAAGAAGCCGAAGGTCCACGGGGTGCGGCCCGCCGCAGACCCAATGATGACAACCGTGGCCGACATCTTTGGGAGAAGGACTGTGGGGGTAGTAATGACCGGAATGGGTCGCGACGGTGCTCAGGGCATAGCCGCGATTAAAAAGAAGGGGGGCATCACCATAGCCCAGGACAAGGAGACGTCGATAATCTTTGGAATGCCAAAGGCAGCCATTGAAACTGGCATGGTCGATTACGTCGTTCCCCTTGATAAAATCGCCGAGACCGTGGTGATGGCAGTAAACAAGATTAACCGGGGTGGTGCCGGTGGAGGATCTTTCTCAGTACTTAGATGAGTTTCTTGCGGATGCAAGGGACAGGATAGACAGCCTCAGCAACGCTATACTCTCGCTGGAGAAGATAGTCAAAGAAGGCGGGAGCGAGGACGAAAAAAAGGCTATGATTGACCAGATATTCAGGGACGCACATACGCTCAAGGGTACCGCGGCAACTATGGGCTTTATGAGGCTTAGTGAAGTTGCCCATAAAATGGAGAATCTGTTTGAACTCGTCAGAAGCGGGAAGATTGAGCCAACTCCGGGCCTCATAGACGTTCTTCTTGAGTTCCTCGATGCCATTGAAAGTATGGTGGACAGCATAGAGGAGAGCGGGAGCGAAGGAGACCTTGACATCGAAGAGCTGTTTAAAAAGGCTCAAAGGTTCTTTGAGGGAAGTGAGCCGGTAGAAAAAGCTACTCCCAGTACACAGCCCCGTGAGCACATAACTGAAGAAAAAGAAGAAATAAGACAGCCCGAGGGGGCAGATGTCAAAGTTGAGAAGACAACATCCTCCGGGGAGGACATGGGGCTTCCAAAGTACAGAATTAAAGTTTATTTCCACAAAGATGCCCAGCTCAGGGGTGTACGTGCCTTTCTAATACTCTCAGACTTGGAAGAGCTTGGCGAGATAATCGAAACGAAACCGGATAGAGAGACCATAGAGGATGGGAAGGCCGACGTTGACGTTCTGGAGTTTCTTGTGGCCACTAATGAGGACCCCGAACGGCTTAAGCATGTGGTGATGAGACACCCCGAGGTCGAAAGAGTCGAGGTGGAGGAATATCGTCCCACACCAGGGCAAGAAACCAGGGCATACACTGTCACGGTGTACCTCCAGAAAGACGCTCCTTTGAAAGGAGTCCGTTCCTACCTAATTCTGCAGGATATTCAAAAACTTGGAGCTATTCAGCGGACCATCCCCGACACTGCGGCTATTCAAGACGGTAACCTCACCGATGATCACTATTTCAAGGTCTCGATGGTATCTGGAGTGCCGCCCGATGACATTGTCAAGACTGTGCGCAGGCATCCTGACGTGGAAGACGTCAGGGTTGAGGGAGGGGACAGCAGCAAGGTAAAAACCAAGGAGACGAGAGAGGAATTGAAGGGTCCCGAACAGCAAGTGGAAAAGAAAGCGGAGGGCAAACCTAAGACACACCAGACCGCGAAAACTCCAAAGGTCAAGGTGTCAAAGATTATCAAGGTCGACGTCTCTCACCTTGACAGGCTTATGAATCTCGTGGGCGAGCTTGTCATCAACAAGGGCCGTCTGGAGCAAATAGCCGAGAGACTAGGCGACAGGGAGCTTCTCGAAACACTTTCAACGCTCTCAAGACTTCTTACAGAGCTCCAGGACGATATAATGGAGATGCGCCTTACACCCGTGGCTGAAGTCTTCAATAAGTTCCCCCGCATGGTTCGTGAGCTGGCAAGGAAAATGGGGAAGGATGTCGAGTTCATCGTTGAGGGCGCAGAGATAGAGGTCGACAGGACGATACTCGACAAACTGGGTGATGTTCTCGTCCATCTCCTGAGGAACGCCATAGACCACGGAATTGAACCCCCCGAAGAGAGGGAGAAACTCGGAAAGCCGCGCGCGGGGAAGCTGGAACTCATAGCGAAACGTGAGAAAAGCCACGTCGAGATAATAGTCCGCGATGACGGCCGTGGTATTGACCCCGAGAAGATAAAACGCAAGGCCATTGAGAAAGGCCTCATAACACCGGAGCAGGCCACGGAGATGAGCAACGAGGAAGCCATAAATCTAATCTTCCTGCCGGGGTTCAGCACCAAAGAGCAGGTCACTGACGTCTCTGGAAGGGGCGTGGGGATGGACGTCGTAAAGGACGTTGTTAAGAGCCTGAATGGCACTATATCTGTCAAAAGCGAGGTTGGTAAGGGCAGCACGTTTGTTCTAAAGCTACCGATCAGCATGGCCATCATCCAGGCGCTTCTCATTGAAGTGCAGGGCGAGGTCTATGCAGTGCCAATAAACAACATCCTTGAGAGCATTGAGATAAAACGTGAAAACCTCAAGAGCATAGGTGGAAAGCACGTCATAGTACTCCGCGGTGAGATAATACCCGTGATAATGCTCCACGAGCTCTTTGGGCTGCCCGTACCAGAGAAAGACGAGTTCCCTGCCATAGTAGTTGACCTTGGTGCCCAGAAGGTGGCAATTGGCGTCGACGAACTCCTCCACAAGAAGGACATAGTCATCAAGAGTCTCGGCAAGATGCTCGCACATGTCAGCGGCTTCGCCGGAGCGACCATACTCGGCGACGGTAGCGTCGTCCCGATCATTGAGATAAATGGACTTCTCGGTGGTGGTGGCAGTGGAATATGAGAACTACGAAGAGCACATAAAGAACCTCGATGAGTTCGCCAAGAGCGCGTTAGTAGAGACCTTCAACATAGGCGCATCCAGGGCAGCCGATGCCCTCAGCGAAATGACCGGACTGACGGTCAACATCACGGTGCCGGAGATCGACATAACATCTATCAAGGCGGTCCCGGAGAAGGTCGGGGAGGACATAAAGACAGCGGTGTACATACAGTTGAGCGGCGGCTTTGACGGCCATGCGTTCTTTTTCATGGATTTTGAGGACGCCCTTGCAATGTTTGATCTCATGACAGGAATGCCTACTGGAAGCACCACGGAGCTTGACGAGATGGTGCAGTCCGCAGTAACGGAGACCGGCAACATCCTGATATCCGCCTTTGCCAACGCACTCAGTGAGTTCCTTGGAATCGAGATAAACCAGACGCCGCCCGACCTGGCTATTGATTTTTGCCCCGCAATACTCGACTTTGCGCTCGCGGACATAGGCCAGTATTGTGACTACACCATGCTTCTAAAGACCCAGATGATGGTAGAGGGCGTCGAGTTCAGGGAACACTTCATGATACTCCCCCACCCAATTTCCATGAAGAAGATTATAGACACTCTCCTGGAGGGATTTGCATGACTGAGTATAAAAGCTGGTTTTCTGAGTGGTATCAGGACATATTCCGAGAGGCGTCCAACATAGCGATGAGTCACGCGCTGACTGCACTCTCAAACATGATAGGCGAAATTGAAATGGACCCCCCTGCGGTCGATGTTATCTCCCGGCCAAAGTTCCTAGCTACCCTCACCTCGGAGGGGATAAGCAACAGCTTCGTCGTGATGTTCGACATAACCGAGGGACTCAGCGGCCTTACCATCCTCCAATTTCCAAAGAAAAGCGCTCAAGCACTCGTATCGCTGCTCCTTGGCATAGAGCTTGATGATGAAGGAATAGATGATATGGGTCGCTCGGCAATAAGGGAGATCGGAAACATACTCATCTCAGCCTATACCGACATACTGGCCAAGCTCATTAAAGAACCCGTTTCACTCAGTCCCCCAAAGCAGGCTGAGAGCCTGTACGACGTAGAGAAAGAACTTGCCAGACCGGACCTCCGGGACGTTCAGGAGGTCATTATCTTCCGGACGCGCTTTTATCAATCAACCACGGGGATTGAGAGTCTGTTCTACCTCGTACCTACCAGAGAGGCATTTGATAAACTGGTTGGACGGCTGGAGGCTCAGGTCAAGGACATCGAACTCATATCGCAGTCCGACAATTCAAACACGCCAAAAGAGAACGAACCTGACGAGGGGTGAAACTTGCAGGAGATAAAGGTAGGGATCGGCGACTACGCCGTCGGAAAGAAGGTCGGGATAATAAGCACATACGGGTTAGGCAGCTGTGTCGGCATAACCCTGTACGACCCCCTCAAAAAGGTGGGTGGTCTGCTCCATGCCCTCCTGCCTGAAGCAACACACTACGGAAACAAAGGCAATCCTGCCAAATACGTCGATACAGGCCTGCAACTTCTCTTAAAGGACTTCCAAAAGCTCGGCGGCAACCCCAGAAGGAGTGAGGCAAAAATCTTCGGGGGGGCGCACATGTTTACCAACGTTGCCAGCGACCAGCTCAAGATAGGGGCGAGGAACGTAGAGACCGCCAAGAGGGGGCTGAAGAGGCTTGGAATCAAGCTCGTGGCCGAGGATACCGGCGGAAAAGGGGGCAGAACAATCTACCTTGACCTCTCAACGGGTAAAGTAAGGATGAGAAAGGTGTCAGGTGGAAAGGTCGTTGAAAAGATTTACTGA
>DRGF01000179.1 GCA_011050175.1 Thermococcus sp.
GGTAATCTCTACTTCCCTTTCGGTCGCGGTTTCTTCCTCGCCGATTTTCCTCCTCTTGAGCTCTTTAACGGGGACGAACTCTTCGATTTCCCTGAGGGGGACAACTTCCCTCTCGGCGAGGAGCTTTAGGGCCTCATCAATGGGCCTCTCCTCAGCGCTGAGCCCCTTCTCGGTGATTTCGAGGAGTAGCTTCCCGTCCTCTTTCTTAACGTTTGCCCAGCCCCCCTTCCTCAGAAGGCCGACTATCGGCTTGAGTTCATCCTCGCTGAGAACTTCCTTTAGGTCGTCGAGAGTTGCTTTTTTCTTCTCGCGGAGAACTTTCAGCGCCCTCCACTCGGGGAGACTTATCTCGGCGTACCTCTTTCCGGTCTCGGTGAGCTTGACAACGCGCTCGCTTCTCTCGTGGAGCCTGGCAAGGCCCTTTGCCTGCAGGCCGAGAACCGCTCGCATAACGGCAACCTGTTCAAGTCCCGTCTTCTCAACTAGCTCCTCGAACTTTGCCCTTTTCAGCTCGTTGAGCTTGATGAGGGTAAGTTTCTCTTGGTAGCTTAGTTCCATAGTGCCACCTCCCGTGGTGAATGTGGAGGAAATTACTTAAGAATTGCGGTGGAATAAAAGGAAACAAACCCCTCGATCTCTCAAGGTTCTACAGAACCTTCATGTTACTCCGACCCGGACTCCGGGAAGTTGCAGGTTAACCGTGCGAATTTTACCCTTCCCTGTGCGCCGAGAGATGTAAGCCCCAAACTCTTTGAAATCCGGGTTGGGGAGAGGGTCTTCTCCCCTTCGTGTGAGGGTTTGATAACAACACCGGTACCTTCCGGAGGTAATGATACCTCTCTAAGCATTTACTACATAGCGAGCCCCTACAACCTGAGCGAGGTAGCGCTCATCGTGCCCCCTGAAGGCTACTCCTTTGAAGGGCTGAAACTTGAGAACGGCACTCTGATGCTCTTCATCTCCCCTGAGGCGGGGACGGTGGTGCTATCGTGAAATCCCAGGTCATAGGGGAAAGGAACTGGGTCAGGATAGTTTACACCGACGGAAAGCAGGAATGGATGGGAAGGGAATCAACCATAGGCGAGGGAGAGTGCCCAATCAGGGTTATCCTGTCGTCTCCCATGGTATAATCACCGGGCCTAAGCTCCCCGGGATAATACACATCAACGAAAACCTGGAGGCTCTTACCAGCGGCGCAAGAAAGCCCGCTTTCCTCCGTTTTATGGTCGGATTCGTGCACCCAGTAAGCCGCATATCCTGCCAGCAACACCGCAAAGATGAAAGCCGCCAGTAAAGTCCGGTTGCCCATTATATGAGCCTCCTATCTTTCACTATCCTATGGTTAAACTTGTCTCCAGATATTTTAAGTATTTCGTTTACAACAACCTAACACTATGGCACTTTGGGAAGGACGTTAGAAAATCAGTAAACAAATCACGCCTATGGGACGATGAAATGCGTCCAAACTCCATCAGAAACTGCAAGAAAAGTAGAGAAAAGGCCTTTCATCCCTTCGGGAAGAACACGACCTTACCGGTCTTGCCGGCCCTCATCAGCTCAAAGGCTTCCTCGAACTTCTCGAAGCCCTTGTACTTGTGGGTGATGACCGGGTCGAGGTTGAGCCTGCCGCTCTGAATTAGGCTTGAGACCGTGTACCAGGTCTCCCAGAGGTGCCTTCCGGTTATGCCGTGGATTTCGAGGGCCTTGAAGATCACGAGGTTGTTGATGTCAAACGTGACATCCCTCGGGAACAGGCCGAGGAGTGAGACCCTTCCTCCGGGGGTTGTCGCTTTAAGCCCCTGTTCAAGGGCCTTCGGCGCGCCGCTGAACTCAAGGAAGACCTCAACGCCGGCCCCGTCGGTTATGTCCATGACCGCCTTGACGGGGTCTTCCTCGAAGGGGTTGATGACGTAGTCGGCACCGACCTTCTTGGCCAGCTCGCGCCTGAACTCGCTCGGCTCGCTCACGATAACCGGGTAAGCTCCGGAGGCCTTGGCGACAGCAATGCCAAGCAGTCCAAGCGGGCCGGCACCGGTTATGAGCGTGCTCATTCCTGCTATCGGTCCCGCCAAAACAGTATCGACAGCGTTGCCGAGCGGCTCCTGGAGGGTGGCGTATTCCGGCTTCATGCCCTTCGGGTTCTTCCAGGCGTTCTGGGCCGGGACTATCGCGTACTCGGCGAAGACACCGTCCATATCGACGCCGAAAATCTTGGTGTTCTGGCAGACGTGGTAGCGGTTGTGCCTGCAGGCGTAGCACTTTCCGCAGACGATGTGGGTCTCGGCGCTTATGTAGTCGCCGACCTCGAGGGTGTCAACGCCGGGTCCGACCTCGACGACCTCTCCGGCCACCTCGTGACCCATGATCTGGGGTGTCTTAATCCTACTCTGGGCCCACTCGTTCCACTCGTAGATGTGCAGGTCGGTTCCGCAGATGCTCGTCGCGAGAACCTTGATAAGAACTTCTCCCGGCCCTGGCTTGGGGACATCAACCTCAACGAGCTCGGCACCGTAAGCGGGCTTCGTTTTCATGATAGCCGGCATCTTTTCAGCCATGGCAATCATCTCCTTAGCATTTACATGGATATCTGAACGGGGGACGATATAAACCTTTTGCGCGGCGGCAATCGGGGGAGTGTTCCTATTTCCATCGGAAACCTTATATCCCTCTTTGCGCATGTTTCCCGTGTAGGAGGTTTAGAGATGGTGCTTATAGTAGTGACCGGCAGGGGCGGTGCCGGAAAGACCACAACGGTTGCAAATCTCAGCACGTTTCTTGCTATGCGAGAGTATCGTGTCCTGGCCGTTGATGGCGATCTGTACCTTCCCAACCTTGGCTTTCACTTTGCCCTTGACACTGTTAAGTATACCCTTCATTCACTCCTAAAGAACCCCGATGTAGACCCCGAGTGGGCGATTTACCGCCATCCCCAAACGGGGGTTTACGTGCTCCCCGGAAGCACCCGGCTTCAGGACGTTCTGGGTATCTCCCCCAAGAGACTCGTGCGTATCCTGGATGAGTTGAAATACAAATTCGGTGTCGTTTTTGTTGATTCGCCGACGGGCATACCTTTTGATACCCTCCCGACTTTTGAGATTGCAAACTATCAGCTCATAGTCATTGAAATAGAGCGTTCGCCCATATACTCCTTTGAGACCATGGTTGAAAATGAGATAGAGAAACTGAAGGCACTCGGTGAGAGGTACGGCCTCAATATCGGTGTGGTATTGAACAAAGTCAGGGAGTCGGAGGATGTTGTAGAGAAGATTGTAGAGACGGTGGAAGAGGATCTCGGTGTCCCGGTTATCGGGTGGATACCCTTTGATAACAGGGTTCCCGAGTCCATTAACGCCGGAGTGCCCATTGTTAAGTACAGTCCAAAGAGTGATGCTGCGATAGCATTCCGGGAAGCCGGAGAGGTACTTGAGGGATGGATATTCGGCTAATTTTGGGGGTGTTGGAATGGAGTTTGAAGAGCTTGTTGAGAAAGTCGTTAGTGGGGAGATAAAACTCCACCAAGTCGAGAAATATGCCGACAAGAGAACCGCGACGGAAGTCAGGAGAAAGGCCCTTGAAAAGAAGCTCAGCGTTAAGCTTGAGCATATCGGGCACTACAGCATAGACCCCGAACAGCTAATCGGCAAGAACATAGAGAACATGATAGGCGTCGTTCAGATACCTATGGGCGTTGCCGGCCCGCTGAAAATAAACGGCGAGTATGCAAAGGGTGAATTCTACATCCCGCTCGCTACCACCGAGGGTGCACTCGTTGCGAGCGTCAACCGCGGTTGCTCGGCCCTGACCGAGGCAGGCGGTGTCAAGACAACGCTCATAGACGACAAGATGACCCGCGCGCCCCTCCTCAAGTGCCCGGACGCAAGGCGCGCCAGGGAAGTTGCCGAGTGGGTTAAGGCCAACATAGACTACCTCCAGGAGAATGCCGTCCGCAAGGTTACCAGACACGGAAAGCTTCGCGACGTTAAACCTTACATCGTGGGCAACAACCTCTACCTGCGCTTCGAGTTCGAGACCGGCGATGCCATGGGAATGAACATGGTCACAATATCGAGCGAGGAGATAATGAAGGTCATCGAGGAGAAGTTCCCAGACGTTAAGTACCTCGCGCTCTCGGGCAACCTCTGTGTTGACAAAAAGCCGAACGCAATGAACTTCATCAACGGCCGCGGAAAGACCGTCATAGCCGAGGCGATAATCCCGCGCGAAATCGTTGAGAAAAAGCTGAAAACCACTCCGGAGCTCATAGCCGAGGTGAACTACAGGAAGAACCTCATCGGTTCGGCCCAGGCAGGCTCCTACGGCTTCAACGCTCACTTCGGAAACATAGTCGGTGCAATCTTCCTTGCCACCGGACAGGACGAGGCCCAGATTACCGAGGGCTCCCACGGCATAACCCTGGCCGAGGTCACCCCTGAGGGAGACCTCTACATCAGCGTGACGATGCCGAGCCTCGAAATCGGAACCGTCGGTGGAGGAACGCGCGTCCCGACCCAGAGGGAGGCCCTCTCGATTATGGGGGTCGCCGGCGGTGGAGACCCGCCCGGAACGAACGCCAAGAAGTTCGCCGAGATAGTTGCAGGTGCGGTCTTAGCAGGAGAACTCTCCCTCCTGGCTGCTATAGCCGCAAAGCACCTGGCAAAGGCCCACGCCGA
>DRGF01000156.1 GCA_011050175.1 Thermococcus sp.
GCCAACGGTGACGTTGAACTCCACCAGTTTTCCCGCATAATACAGGTGGTTATTCTCGAGCCGGAACCCTCTCACGTCTTTGAGGTACTCCTTGAAGAATTCTCCGACGTTTTTGGCTATTTTAGAGTCCCTTGAGAGGTTCGGGGAAAGGTCATGGGTGAATTTTACGGTTATCGTAACCTTCTCATCGCCTTCGGAGGTCACGCCAAGTCCCGCGAACCTGAACCCGACACTTCCGTATTCTGTGTACTTCTCTATAACCTCATTCAACGCCGCGTACTCCTGTTTGTCGCTGACCACCCCTGTCTCGATGTAAGCGGCGGCCTGTGCCGCGGCGTCCCTTACCGCCGCCAGCATAACGGAATCTCCACTCTCCTGGGTGTAGAGCGGGATAATAACAACTACCCCCGCGAGGATTATCCCGACTATGAAGAGCATCTCGACTGCGGTCTGGCCCTTACGGGTTCTTGCTGACCTTGACATCAATCCCACCGGCGGTCTCGTTGTACTGGCAAACTATCCAGAGTTCGTTATTTGAGGGGGTGAGGGTAACCGTGCTGTTCGAGATGAGGGGCACGGGGATCCTCTGGACGGTTGTGTATTTTCCGCCGTTGATCTCCGCCTCAACCTTCAGTTCGTTGGATGTCTCGTTCAGTATGACCTTTACGTACTCCCCGCTTTTCAGCTCGAAGGGGATTGTCTTCCTAACCGCGAATCCATCACCGGCAGCGTAGACCTTGGTCACGGTGTCCCTTAAGTCGATTGTGAAGACCTTCAGCCTGGTGGATGCGTCGAACGCCCTTGCCCCCTCAACCTCGTGGGTTGCGAGGCTTATCAGGCTGACCACGGTCAGCGTCATGAGGGTCACCGCGAAGAGAAGGTCGAGGCTCAGCTGTGCTTTTCTCATCTCATCCACCCGGGTTGATGTTTATCCTCAGCTCCTTGGCCGTTGTGTTGTAAAACCATGAGTCGCCCATGTTTGGATTCCACTCGACGACGATTTTCAATTCGGAGGGCATATCCGCTGGCTCCACGATTATTCCATATAGGGTGTACGTGGAGCCGCTTTTGGCCCCGCACTCCTTGGAGAACTGTCCGCTGGGATTATCGATGGATACCTGGAAGAATGGTGGGGATGGTACTGCCCCCCAGATTGAACTGTTATCGCTGAGTTTTTTTGAGTAAATCGCCGCGCCATGAAACACGTTCTTCTCGTCTCCGGTGGTGAGTGGTTCAAAGGGAGCCGTTTTGTTTGTGATGAACACATAGGTGCCGGGTCTGCCCGACATGTTGCAGTACGTTATGAACACGGCGGGGTTCTTTACCCCCGATGCCCTCTCAACGTACCCGGCGTTCCTCAGGTAGGTCAGCTTAACGTAGGTCGTCGCCTTTGAGCCCGGCCCCTGGGCGTACACCTGGCTTATGGTATTGGATATGGCGTTCGCCAGACCCTTCTCCTCAAGGGCAATCTGGATCCGCAGGTTCTCGACCGATGGTGAGCCCTCACTGAAGGAGACGTTCCTCACGGAGTAGAGCAGGAGGATTGTGAGCAGCCCAAAGATGAACAGGAACTCGAGGGATATCTGGGCCCTCCTGGTGTTGTTTTTCGTTATCATACTTCCCCCTCAAGTGGCAATATCCACGAACATCTATTTAATCGTTACTCTCTGATTTTCCGGCGTTTACAACGGCAAAAAGGCCAGTTCCGCGCCGTTTCGTTTCAACGCCGAAGTAATCTCTGCTGAATATCTTGAACCTGTATCTCTCCGGCTGAAGGGAGTGCTTTTCCACCAGCCCGGCCAGCTCGTCTATGAAGAACTGTGTCAGCTCGTAGTAGATTAAATCAAGCCTCTCACGGGTGATGTCTCGGACGAAGAGGACAACTGGAAGGGCGGCCAGCCCCGCGATGATGTACGGCTGTCCCAGGATTGCCGTTGCGACTGCGGTGGAGGCGATAAGTGCGCCTACAACCGCGTAGGCTATCTTTTCCCTCTTCTTTGCTTCCTTGATCTCCTTGACCTTTCCCTCCCAGATGTCGAGGAGTGCGGGGTTGTAGAAGTCAAATGCCGTGTGGCGTTTCCCCTTTGCTATTCTTTCCCTGATGAGGTCATCCCAGTCGTCCTTGTAGTAGATAACCTCTCCATGGAGCTTTGCCCTCTCTGCGTCAAGGGAGGAAATGATTCTGGTTATGTCCTCGGCGCTCTCGTGGGCTATGTGGGAGTAGACCTCCTTCTCGTCGAGGTCAAGGGCCACCTCGACGGAGTCCTTTATGTGTTCACTCATGTTCTTCCCCCCCGCGTATCCCGTTGGCACCTTCTATGCTGGAATACTCTCCGTCCTGAGTCCCTCTGGAGTATACGTCGTCGAAGTCCGGCAGGCCGCTTAATAGTTCCTTCTTTTTGGTCTCCGCTTCCTCTTTTGCCTCCATAAAGGACTGGGCATACCGCTTGGCTGTGATTATGATGTCCTCAATGCTCTTGCTTTCGTAGATGCCGCTCAGCAGGGTCACAACTTCGACCTCTCTCTCACGCGGGTCGGGATAGAAGCCGCGGAATATCTGCTTGCCCCTTATCTTGTTGGTGAGGTAATCGAGGGCCTCGAATATTTCTGCGGCTTTGAGGGCTTCGGGTGGCCCGTGAACCGCGACCAGGCCGTAGAGGGCCGACTCTATGTTTGCGTCGAGGTACAGCCCCTCGTTCTCAAAGGACTTCATTATGAGCCTTGAGAGGCTCTTGACCCTGCCCGCTTCGGCCTTTGAGTAGCCAATGGTGGCGAAGCTTCCAAATGCCTTGAGAACGAACTTCAAATCGCTCGCGTCGAGCGTCTGTTCGCCGGGGACATCGACGAGTGCCAGCAGAGAAGCTATGCGTTCGACTATCGTGTAGTTTATCCTCTCGTACGCCCTTGTTATGTCGTCGCTACCCTCCTTCAGTTTGTTGTTGTCTATGGCTATTATCGAGTCTGCTATCTTGGAGAGCTTGTCTATGGTTATTGCTGCGTTTATGGTCGGCCTTATGCCTTCCTCTCTGAGGGGGAGTGCTCCAATGGCCACGACGAGGGAGTCGGGGTATTCCTCCTTCAGTGCCTCCGCGAGGACGGGCGTCCCCCCCGCTCCTGTACCACCGCCGAAGCCAAAGGTGAGGAAGAACACGTCTACGTCTTCGTAGCCGATTATTGAGCCTATCTTGCGCATGACGAGGGGCAAATCGCGCTTCATGGCCTCCCTTCCGAGTATCGGGTTCGCATTGACCCCCTTGCCGCCGGTCAGGCTCTCACCTATGAGTATCCTCCGCTCGTGGGGGACGTGCTTGAGGTACTCAAGGTCGCCCCTGGATGTGTTTATTGCCAGAGCCTCAAAATCAACAAGAGAAAAGAGGTCGGCGATTTTAGTTCCGCACTGACCGACCCCAATGATTAGAGCCCTCACTTCTCTATCACCCCGCGTCCAGGAGCTTTATTTCGTTTGGATCAATGACGCCGTTTCCGTTGGAGTCCTTCGCTTCGAACACGATGTATTTCCCGTGTAGGTACTTGAAGAGGCCGGAAGTGAATATTAGCTTTACGCCCTCACTGCTAGGCTCATCGAAGAGAACCATCAGCACGTGGCCGTCCTGAGTTCTGCCAGGTATTATGACTACTGTGCTGGGCAGGGAGTATGCCTGGCCATTTACCTTCACCAGCAGACCCCTGACCTCGAGGGCCACCCCACTATTGTACTTGGAGACGTTGACATCCCCTGGGGCCGCCAGGAAGATGTGGTTTCCATACTCCTCGCTCGAAACGCCTTCCTTCAGCTCTATGTTCGCCCCGAATTCCTCAAGATGGGGTGCGATAGTCTCGGCGACCTCGTTGTATCCCGGCGCGTAGTGGAGTTCCCACAATCCGTCGCGGAGTGAGGCTATGGTCTCGTAGATAGTTACATCCGGCAGTGAGGGAGCATCCTTGAGGAATTCCAAGGCGAGGGCTGTGTCCACGGTCGTCTTTGTCTTATTTTGGAGGTTGTTTAAGACCCAGTTCAGGGTGTCCTCCTTTACATCGTATCCGAGGGCCTCCAGAACCTCTGCGGTTCTGACTGTGTACTCCATTGAACTAGCCCCCCACGAAACTTCCCCAAGTACGTTCTCGCTTCTTCTAAAGTGTCCCCAGGAGCCGTCCGGGAGTCTCTGCGCCATCAACCAGTCCGCATGGGGGATTAGCCTATCGGCGCTGGTAATCTCCAGTAGGGGCTCCATAACCGTCACTGTGGTCGGGACACTCTTTCCGACCATGACATTCAGCCTATGGTTGAGGATTATGCCCCATCCATCCTGGGTCAAGGAAAGGAGCCACTCCCTGGAGGCGTTTACGTCTTCCCCACTGGCACCAAGCTCCAGAAGCAGACCGAGACCCATTGCCGTTTCGTATGGCTGGGGTATGGAGAAGTCTCCGGCCCACCTGCCAGGAAGGACTTCCAGAGAGCGCGTGAAGTTCAGCAGTTCATCTTTTTCGTTGTCGCTCAGATTACCAAACTCGGCGAGGATCTTGACGGTGTAGTAGTAATCCTCTGTCACTGTTCCATGGCGTGCCGCGTCGTCCTTGGCGGCGGCCAGGTGATTCTTTGCCCAGTCTATGGCCAAATCAATGTTTTTCGGCACGGGGGTGCAGGTCCTCAGCGCCCGAACCGCGTAGTA
>DRGF01000127.1 GCA_011050175.1 Thermococcus sp.
CTCGGCCTTGAGCTCGGCCAGAGCTTTCAGAACACCCCTGTACTGTGTGTCGCCCTCGGGCTGGACGCTCTCCTGGAGCGGGTTGAGGTGTATGGCAAGGGCATCCGCCTGAATCGTCTCGACGGCCTTCAGGGCTTCCTCTAGGCCGTAGCGGTCAGGCATCGTCTCGGCGAACTGCGGTGCTCCAAGGTTGCCAACGAGGAAAACGTCAGGCGCGACATCACGGACGTAGTAGCTCTCCCACGTCTCGGGCTTCCTTATCATGGCCCTCTGGCTGCCGACGCCCATGGGGATGTTCAGCTCCTGGGCGGCCTTGGCCAGGGTTTTGTTTATCTTGCCCGCGAGCTGGGAGCCCTTAGTTCCGCCGGTCATTCCGGCTATGAAAATCGGGTAGTCAAACTTCCGCCCAAGAAACTCGACGCTCAAATCAACCTCATCCTTATCTATCTCGGGCAGGCTCATGTGGACGAAGTGCACGTCCTCAAAACCGTTGGAAACGTGGGCCTGGACGTTTCTCTTCAGGCAGTGCTCTATGTGCTCAAACTTCCGGATGATAGTGAGCTCCTCCTTATCGAATGCTTTCATCTCAACCACCAGGAGAAAAAAAGCGGGAAAGGTTAAGAGATTTTTGGAGGAACCGTTAGTTCCTTTCACACGGGAGCGTTACGTTGAATGTCCTAACTTCCATCCAGCCGCCGCGTTTCCCCCGGGGTGAGGAATCTACCCACCTGGAGATATTGAAGCTGAAGAGTGTTTGAAGGGTCTCATTGCTGGAAATGGGAAAGTCCGGCCCCAGATAAACAGGCAGGCGGGTGCTTATGTGGCTGGGTTCAACTTTATCCCCACCCGTCTCGTGGAAATAAACAACGACAACGGGAATAACCGAACAGCGGGAATAGTTCACCGTTGGCAGGAAGAGCTCAATTCTGCCGCCTGTCACGTTCGTGGGGACGGTGTATAAATCCCAGGCCATCTCGACTTGGAGTGTGGAAAAGCCCTCAGTATCATAACGCCAGACGGTGTAACCCCTCTCGTTCTTAGTCACAACTCTGCCGGAGGGATAAAGCGTAAGGTTAATCACCGGGCCATCATACAGTAACGAATAACTAACTCCTTCCCGCGAGTATATGCCAGCGAAGTAAAGCAGAACCATCAAATCGCGGCCATCCAAGAGCTTTTCGAGGGGTTTTCTTGGCAGGTGCCACTCAACAACAATCACCGTGCCGTTGGGGGCAGGGGAAGCAGAGCCGTTTATCACGAGTTCATCCGGAGCCGCCATAAAGCCGTTAAGAGCCCCCCATCCGCATGGCAGCCTCAATTCCGAGGAACGTTCCTCCAAAGACCATGATCACGACAACAACTGCGAGAGTTTTACGGTCCATCAGAGCCACCGGCAGACAATACCCAGACAAAAATAAAAAGATTATGACATACAATTGTTAGCTTCTAATCCTCGTCCCGAAACCGTCGCCCCTTATGGCCCCGCTCAGCCTTCCAGGAACCTTCCCGTTGACGAACCATACCTCCGAGTGCTCCGCTATCTTCTTCGCTTCCTCCAGCTTGTTGCAGATTCCTCCGGTGACGTCGGTTCCAGATGCAGTGCAGTGGAGCCTTTCGAGGAGGGAATCTATCTCCTCCCTGCAGAGGTTCTGAATCAGTCCCCCCTCGCCGGGCCTGCCGTCGTAGATTCCGTCAACGTCCATGAGGAAGATGACCTTCTCCGGCCCAAGCATCTTGGCAAGGTAGGTGATAATCTGGTCGCCGGAGAGTATGTCTATGCCCTTCGCGAGGTCTATCGAAACGTCTCCGAAGAGGACCGGAATGAACTCAAGCTCCAGCAGCCTTCTGAGGACTTCAAGGTCCCCGTAGACCACCTCGCCGTTCTCCGTTACAAAGACAGAAGACGTGGAGACAGAGAACGCCGGCAGGCCCTCACGGACGAACGTTTGAATGAAGTTCGCGTTTGCCCTGAGCATCGCCTGATGCGTGAGGGTAAAACCTATCCTCCTGTGGTGGGCGGTCTCCCAGTCCCCGGGGAGGCCTTCACGTATTCTGTACTCCTTGGCCTGTGGATGGCCAAAACTCCCCCCACCGTGGACTATTATGAAGCTCTCTCCAGGATAAAACTGGGCTATTTCCCTCGCTAAGTTCCCCACGGTCTCATGGTCGAAGTTCTCGGGCTCGCCCGTCTTATCGCTGAAGACGCTGCCACCGACCTTGACGATTATCATGGCAGAACCTCCTCTATCCTGAGTCCCTCACGGCTTATCCTCGTTATCATCGGAGTTCCGCCGGCTATTGTTATGGCTGTCGCGACTTCGCTCTGGTTCTCAGGAGCTAATGCGTACATACAGCCGCCACCGCCGGCACCGGTTATCTTGGCCCCTATCGCCCCGGCAACCCTCGCGGCATAGACCAGCTCGCTGAGCTTTTTGGTAGAGACCCCCAGCGCATCGAGGAGGCCGTGGTTGATGTTCATGAGCCGCCCGAGCTGGGCGAAGCGGAGCTCCTCTTCGAGGTCGGAGGTTATTACCTCCCTGGCCTTTTCAACTATCTTGCCCATGGCGGCGAGCACGGGCTCTATAACCTCGGGCATCTCCTCGTAGGTTCTCCTCACCATGGAGACAAGTTCCTTCGTTGACCCGCTCGAACCCGTGTAACCAACAACAATGGGCAGCTCCATGAAGGGCAGGTGCTCGAAGTCCCCCCTCTCATAGTGGATGAAGCCACCTATGGCCGAGACTGTTGGGTCAATTCCGCTCGAAGCGCCCTGGACAAGGAGTTCAACCTTGTGACCGAGCCTTCCTATATCCTCGTTGGTCAGCTCAAGGCCAAGGAGCTTTGAGACCGCCCCAATCGTTGCCACCGCAACGGCCGCCGAGGAGCCCAAACCAGCCCCCACAGGGATCTGCGAAGTTATCGAGACCGTGATTCCCTTCCCATTCGCATCGGCCTCTTCTCTCACCAGCTCAATGGCCTGACGGACGTAGCTGAGAACCTCGGCGGCTTTACCGTAGTCGCTCTCGAAGTATATCTCGTCCTCCGAGAACGAAACAGTGAGGCCCGGCACGCGTATGTCCCTCGCCTCTATCCTTATCGCCCCTTTGTCGTTAAACTCTGCCCAGACGTAGGTTCTGAGGTCTATGGCCGCGGCTATCGCAGGCTTGCCGTAAACAACGCTGTGCTCGCCAAAGAGTATAATTTTAGCGGGAGCCGACGCAAGAACCCTCATCTTCAACCCTCCAAAGGAAAAAGACAGAGAAAGTTTATGTGAGTTTTGGTCAAAAGCTCACTTCCTGAAGACTATAGAAGCATAGCCAACTATTGCCTCGGTGCTCCTGCTCACCTCGAAGCTCGTCGTGTAGTGTAAGAGCTCGGCCTCAAGGGCCCCGGCAAGGCGGGAGTAAACGATGGCGGTTCCAACCCCTCCGGGCCCGCACATAGTGTGGTTCATCTTCCCCAGCTCGCTGAACATTCCCTTAACGTCGAAGTCAAGAATCTTCCGGATAACCCTGAAGTCCCACTCCTTGACACGGTGCGGGAGCTCGTCCGCCCTAGCCCTGAAGGGCACGTAGCCGTACATAGTCCCATAGTGCATGAAGTCCGTGCTCGCTATGACCACAACGTCCCTGCCGAGTTCTTCGCTGGCCTCAAATATAGCATTTCCAAGGTCTTCCGAGACATCCTCGTCCTGAATGCCGAGGGCTATCGGCACTATTCTGACTTCCTTCCCCGTGAGCTCGCTGAGGTACTGGATGAACGGAAGCTGAACCTCTATGGAGTGCTCGTATTTGTGGGCGAGCTCATCGAGGTCGGCTATGCCAGAAAGCTTCGCTATTGCCTTGGCCATTTCGGTGTCAACCTCTACGCTTCCGAGCGGTGTCAGCCACTCGCCCCCAGGATAAACCGCTATCGGAGAGCCGAGACCCGTGTGGTTCGGGCCGAGGATTACGAATGTCTCCGGCAGGCCATCCTCGAAAATTGCCTTGTATGTCCTCGACGCGGTGTAGCCGGAGAAGATGTAGCCAGCATGGGGCGCTACTCCAGCTGTTATCCTCCTCTCGCTGCCCTCTTCGCCGAGGTCGCTGAAAAACCTCTCGAGCATGAGCACAAGCTCTTCATCAGAGGGATAGAAGCTGCCTGCAACGGCAGGGTACCTCCTCCCAGCCATTCTCCCACCTCCAGTCCCTCTTGGCATTCAAACCTTAAATACCTTCAACCATCTTCAGGCCGGAGCCTGTGAGCGGAAGGAGAACCTTTGACCCGGCGCCAATCTCACCAGATTCCACCAGCTTCCAGAGAGCCGCGAGAACCGTTGCTGAGGTCGGTTCTACTATGAAGCCCCTTCTCCACAGCCACTTCAAAGCCCGATCTATCTCAGAATCCCCAACGCTTACACAGGTTCCGCCTGTTTCATCGAGGACGCGCCTCATCTCACCCAGCCGGGGCGGTTCGGGTATCGCTATCCCCTCAGCGAGGTGACTTTTAACCTGCGAACGCTCGCAGAGGCTCTCGTAGCCTGAAGCTTGAACGGCCACAAACCTAGGGAGTTCCTCGATGGCTCTCATGTCTTTCAGTTCCGAGAATCCCTTCCAGAGGCCAAGGAAGAGGGTCCCACTTCCAGCAGGGGCAACAACGTAGTCGGGAACGCCGATCTGCTCATAGGC
>DRGF01000209.1 GCA_011050175.1 Thermococcus sp.
AAATCCGAAGGAGAGTCCCCGCTGTATATGACGACGCGCGGGTTGGTGACGTTGAGCTCCTCCGAAAGGATGCTCAGGGCACGGTCGATGTCGCCGGTTTCGTCCACGAGGGAGCCTGTCACGTTCATGGCGAACCAGGTCTGGCCGGTTGCGTACTTCCTGGTCTCGTTGAGCGGCATGTTTCTCCCGCTGCTCACCGCCTGGAGGAATGCCTGGAAATATGTGTCAATGCTCTCCGCTATCATCTCGCGCTCCTCCTCGCTCAGGTCGCGCCACTCCGCACCGGTGTCCTTGTAGGGGCCGGTCTTGAAGACGTTGACCTTGATGCCGTTCATCTCGTAGTTCTGCTGGAGGTTGTAGTGGACGTAGATGACGCCTATACTCCCCACCTCCGCAAGGGGGTCTGCGATTATCTTCTCCGCCCCGACAGCTATGTAGTATCCACCCGATGCCGCCATGCTTCCGGTGTAGGCGACCACGGGTTTGATTAGGTTGAGCTTCCTGACCGTGGCGTAGATATCCCTCACCGGCCCAACGTATCCTCCGGGGCTCTCTATCCAGAGAACAACGCCGCCGATGGAGTTGTTACGGGCGATCTCCCTCAGGAGGGGCACGACCCTTAGGGCGGTGTACTCGTCAATCAGACCGAATATCGGGACGACGGCTATCGTAGTGTTGCCCTCGGGCATGTTCATCTCCCTGAGCTGGGCCCGCAGGAAGTTCACCTGTTTCTGGAGCTCTTCTATCTGGAGCCGGTACGCCGTCTCGTTGCACGTCGCGTTCAGTGAAGTCTCCACAACCACAGGAGAGGTGTTCAAAGGGGTATAATATTTCAGTTCCGAGTTCTGCATGTATAGCAGCACCACCGCTACGCTTGAGACGGCAAGCAGGAGTATGAGAACCGCGGATATGTACTTCCAGATGTTTTCCCTCATTCACTCACCCGGAAGATGTTTCGCCCCGAACTTTTAAACCCTGTCCTCGGTAAGCTTTTATATACAGCGGCCCACTCTCTTGTAGGTGGTAGCATGGAGATAGGAGTTACAATATACCCGCACTTCGTCACTAAGGACAAGACCCTAGCGTCGGTGCTCGCGGACGTCAAGATAAAGAACTACGACTTCGTTTCGATATTCCCGCACACGCTCGGCCTCATAAAGAACGGCGTCGTTGTCGAGAAAAGGCTCAAAGACATCGAGACGACCCTGAGGGGTGTCGGAATCGATTACATCGTCAGGATGCCCACCTCGGTCAATCTGCGCGACAACATATACTACACGAGGCACTTCCGCGTTGCAAGGGCCATTGCCGACGTTGCCATAAAACTCGGTGCCAAGGTCATCGTAATGCAGAGCGGAAGAACCGGAAGGCTCGACCTCGAAATAGAGGCCCTCCAGCAACTCGCGGACATGGTGGCCCCCTTCGATATAAAAATAGCCCTTGAGAACACGTTCAGCGTCAAGGATACACTCTATGTCGTCGATAGCGTTGACAGGGACAACGTCGGCTTCGCCCTCGACGTCGCCCATGCCTTCCTCAGCGCCCAGGGAGACGCGGACAAGCTGCTCGAGGACGTAAAGCTGGGAACCGACAAGACGATAATCTTGATGGTACACGACAACTTCGGAAAGCTCTTCCCGCAGGTCGAGCCCGAGGATGCCCTCGCCTACGGTGTCGGCGACCTCCACCTGCTCCCTGGAGAGGGAAGCATACCATTCGGAAAGGTTCTCAAGCTCTTCGGCGATGTGCCGCTCCTCCTGAAGGTCAAAGACCCCGAGAAGTTCTCCAAAGCCCCGACGAAGATGGGGTTGATAGAGCTGCTGACGAGTCTGTGACCTTTGCTTACAGCTCCAGCCTCTCTTTTATTACCCTGAAAACTTCAGCGAATGCCCTCCCTATCGCTTCCTTTCTCCTTGAGAAGTGGGTAACGTCCTCGGTGAAGTTCTCCTTCAGAATCTTTACTGCCTCCTCAACCGTTATCTTCCCTTCCAGCCACGCGTAGGCGAAGATCGCCTCCGCTATGTCGCCCTTGCCGTGCTTGTCGGTTCTCGGCGGAACAACGTGCCTCAGATCGGAAAGCTCAAGGGCTATCGTGAGCGACGCGTTTGGAACCCTCTCCCCGGTGGGCCTGTTCAGGTACTCGCTCAGGGCGAGGGAGAAGACGAAGTTTACCAGTGAATCGCCGAACTTTGAAAGCCCCTTGTCCGTGAAGTTCCTCTCGTACCTCAAGTTCTCACCCGAACCCTCTCCGAGAACCAGGCTTTAAGGTTTTTGAGGTAAGGTAGCGTGGCGGACAGTATAACCGCGTAGAGGAGAAGCGTCAGCCCGACACTGTAGGCGACGTACGGCTCATCGGAGAAAACCCTGAGCGTCACCGCGTCAATGAAGTGGACTAGCTTCCAGTTGGGGCTCTTCATGTGAACGTGGAACCAGAATGAGGATGGCTGCATTATGGGCCAGACCCCTGCGTACACCGCGGTGAAGAATGATATCAGCCTGACCTTTCCCCGGGTGTTGAATGCGACGAGGACCAAAAACGCGACTAGAGGGAGGAGGTACTGGGGATTAACGCGCCAGTAGGAAGCGGTAAATGTGGCATAGGCAAGTGAAGCGGAAACCACCAGGTTTCTGTTAAAGGAATGCCTCACAAGGGTGAGGAAGAGAAGGACAACAGCCGGGACGTACCAGTGCTCGATAAAAATCAGCGTCTCAACCCCGTGAGCCTCGTGAAAGTACGTGAGCAGGCTGACGAATCCGTTCATGCTGTACGATAACGGAAGGGGATACCCTATTTCAATTCCCCGCATCAGCTTGGGAAGCGTGCGCAGGCTCGACGGACAGAGGAGCAGCATGGGGAGAAACGGCACGACGGCCCCAGCAAAGAGAAGTACGGCTTTTTTTAGGCCCCTAACTCCCTCCAGGAGGTATTCCCACAGGGAAACGACGGCGGGGAACAGGAGGGTGTGTTTGATCGCCAGGGAAAGGCCCTGGAAAGCGGGCGAGATGTGTTCCCTGTTCCGCAGATGAAGTCCGAGGAGGAAAACGGCCAGGGGGACGGCATCGAACATCCCATAAACAGCAGAGACGTGAATCACCATAGGGTTTAGATAGTAGAGGGCGCTTCCAACGACGCCCTCCCACGTCCCTTTTCCCCTGAGGAGGGCGTAGATTAGAAGAGCAACTGCTGTATCGGCGGCTATGAAAACCAGCTTGATCGAGAATGCCCAGGTGGGGTCCACGTAGACGTGGTAAACGCCACCGCTCCAGAACGACTCGACAGAACCCCCCACCAGCAACCTGATCACTGCGAGGAAATATGCCAAAACGGGCCCGTAAACGTAGGGCCATGGGTACGGCCAGCCATTGCTGGAGTAGTCGATCCAATCAGCGTATGCGTAGAAACAGGCCTTCTTTTCAAGCATAGTCCCGGCAAAGCCGTAGAACTGGGCCAGGTCGCTTCCCGCCGAGTAGGGCGCAAGGGCAAGCCTAACCGTGAGACCTGCCACCAGAATGAGGACAAGGGCTCGCTCAGTGGGCCTCAAGATTCCACCCCTTGAAATGTGCTTGTTTCAACTGAAAGTTGGAAGAGTTCCAGATTTAAGGGTTTCGGAAATCGCCACATAGAACACAGAAGAGGAAAAGGAAGGTCACTCGCCTATAGCTGCCTTCCAGGCCTCGAGAACGGCCCTGGACCTGTCGAATACCTTCTGTGCAGCCTCTTCAAGGACCTTCTCGGGGGTGACCTTGCCGTCGGTGACGACGCGGAACTTTGGCTTCCTTGCCATCAGCACCGGGTGCTCGATGGTGTAGCCCGCGAAGGTCACGTGCTCGTTCTCGTGAAGCACCTCGTTGAGCAGGTTGGCGAAGGTGTGGTCTTCCCCTTCAAGGTAGAACTCAAGGACGTTCTCCTCACGCTTGATGACCTCAATCTTCATTTTCCTCACCCTTCAAATGGTTAATCAGCGTCTCCAGCGCCTGCTCCTTGTTCTTCACAAGTTCGTATTTAAACTTATCCTCCTTCCACTCGGCGAGGCCGAGCTCCACCAGAAGGTCAATGACTTCCTCTGGTTCCATGTTGTAAGCGGCCGCGACTGGCAGGACGACCTCCCTTATCTGCCGCGTTGTTTGGATGGATATCTCCGAGAGGTACTCGCCCAGAGTTCTAACGAGTTCCACGATTTCCTCCCAGGGCATGGACGTTACCAGCTCGCTCTCCCTCACCTCAACAGTCTCTCCGAGGAGCTCAAGGGTCTTTACGAGGGTGGGTGTCGAGACGCTGGCCCCCGCCTCCCTGAAGAGGTCGTCGATGGTGTACCTGTAGAAGCCGCGTTTGTCGGGGTAGAGCTTGGCCTTGACGCGGTTGTGTATCTCCCTTATCCTGCGGATGGCCTCGCGGATCTCCTCTTTTGTCCCCTGGACGTTTATCTTAAGGTCGTTCAGCTTGCCGTGGACGTATATGAACGCGGGGAGGCGAAGGCGCTGAAGCTCACGCATGAACTCCTCCTTCTCCCTGTCATCGCGAACGTGGATGGTTACTACCTTCTTAGCCCTCGCCATGTTCACACCTTCATCTTCCTGTAGAGTGTAGACAGCTTTCTCGTCTCGACGCTTCCGCAGCGCGGGCAGATGAGTTTGTCGCCGCGCCTCACCA
>DRGF01000091.1 GCA_011050175.1 Thermococcus sp.
CGACTGCGACAAGCCGGTCATCGTCAACTTCATGGCGGGGGAGCTCGTCCGTGATGGCGTGGAGCTCCTAGAAAGGCACGGGGTTAAAAACTTCCCCACGCCGGAGCGCGCCGCGAGGGCTCTGAAGTGGCTCTCCCTCCGCTGAGGCTTCTACTTTTTTAAGGTGGGAACCCAATTTGTATCCGGTGGTTCTCATGCACCCGTACAGGTTCATCTACCCGATGAGGACTTATCTCGTTGTGGCGGGCAAAGGAGAGGAAGCGAACGTCATGGCGGCTGACTGGGTCACGATACTCTCCGCGAAGCCTTTAATGGTCGGCGTCGCCATAGCGCCCCAGAGGTACACCTGGAAGCTCGTTAAGAAGTACAAAGAGTTTGTGATAAGCGTTCCCAGCCTGGACATGCTCGACGATGTCTGGATAGCCGGTACCAAACGCGGCCCTGAGAAGCTCAAGGAGATGAACGTGACCCTCGTCCCGTCAAAGGCAATTGAAACACCGAGCATAAAGGAGGCCCTCGCGAACCTGGAGTGCAGGGTTGTTGACGAGAGGGATTACGGCGACCACACCTGGTTCGTCGGTGAGGTTGTGGGGAGCTCCTACCAGGAGCACGCATTCCGGGACGGCAAGCCGAACCTCGAGGCCGGCTTTTTGGCCCACGCAGCCTGGACGGACTTCGTGACGTTTGAGAAGAAAGTTTATCGTCCTGGGAAAGATTCCAGGCGGGAGTGAGTTCCCCTCTGATAAGTTTTTTATACCGCTCTTCCCTATTTTGCAACATGATTGCACTCGGCATAGAAGGCACCGCCCACACCCTCGGCATAGGCATAGTTACCGAGAAAAAAGTTCTGGCCAACGTATTTGATACCCTCACAACCGAAAAGGGTGGAATCCACCCGAAGGAGGCCGCTGAACATCACGCCAGGCTCCTGAAGCCCCTTCTGAGAAAGGCTCTCCAGACTGCTGGAATAACGATGGAGGATGTTGACGTCATAGCCTTCTCCCAGGGGCCCGGCCTGGGGCCCGCGCTCCGTGTCGTGGCAACGGCCGCAAGGGCGCTGGCGATAAAGTACAACAAGCCGATCGTAGGGGTGAACCACTGCATAGCCCACGTCGAGATAACGAAGATGTTCGGCGTTAAAGACCCCGTTGGTCTCTACGTGAGCGGAGGAAACACCCAGGTTCTGGCTTTGGAGGGTGGCCGTTACCGCGTCTTCGGTGAGACGCTGGACATAGGCATAGGGAACGCGATAGACACCTTTGCGAGAGAGATTGGGATAGGCTTCCCGGGTGGTCCGAAGATCGAGAAGCTTGCCTTGAAGGGCGAGCGCTACATAGAGCTCCCCTACGCCGTGAAGGGCATGGATCTGAGCTTTTCCGGGATTTTGACGGAGGCCGTGAGAAAATACCGTACCGGGAAGTACCGCGTCGAGGATTTGGCTTACTCCTTCCAGGAGACGGCATTCGCGGCCCTCGTTGAGGTCACCGAGAGGGCGGTTGCACACACGGGGAAGGACGAGGTCGTCCTCGTTGGTGGTGTCGCGGCAAACAACCGGCTCAGAGAGATGCTCAAAATAATGACGGAGGACAGGGGAATAGACTTCTTCGTTCCGCCCTATGACCTCTGCAGGGACAATGGGGCAATGATAGCTTACACCGGGCTGAGGATGTACCTTGAGGGGGTAAGGTTTAAGATTTCCGACACCGTAGTCAAACAGAAGTTCAGGACGGACGAGGTTGAGGTGACATGGAACTGATAGTCCCTATCTATGTTCTGATAATTGATATAATTCTCTTCCTGGCTATTGGGTACGTGTTTCTCTTCATGTTTAGACGTTTGAACCGGTACAACTCCTATCTGAACACTCTGGTAAAGTACTCAGTGATTTTTCTTGGAGTGGCAGAGCTTGGCCGTGTGGCAGATTTGATTGATGATTTTTGCTGTACGGAACCGGCTGGGTATTTTCAGCTGTTTGCATATTCCGTGTCGATAGTGGGGGTAATATACGCGGTGGTTTATTACATCCTTCTTGTTGAGAGACATTACATTCCTAGTCCTCCCTCATTCGTTAGGAGGTCCTCCCTGGGGGCTCATGTAGTTTTCTCCAGGAACAGGCTCTTGGACGTTATAGAACTCCTGAAGAGTTCTGGGTTCCCTGCTCTCGCCGTTACCAGGTCGCCCGGAATGTACGAGGGCTTTGAAAATGTCTCCACGGTGTGGGTAACCCAGGTTCTGGGAGGTATTAATCCGACGTCGCTTCATGTCCTTCAGGACGTTATCATCCGCTTTATCCGTGACAATCCTGGTGCCGTTGTTCTAATCGACTGTTTTGAGTATCTTCTCCTTTACAACGACTTCAGAACGGTCTTCAAGTTCCTAACAAACCTCAAGGACCAGGTGGTTCTTCAGCACGGTTCCGGCATTGTAATCTTTGTCGATGACTCCATTCTGAATGAACGGGAAAAGGCACTCATTCTCAAGGAGTTTGAGCCTCTTTAAAACCTGTTTTTGAGCCGGAACGTGTACTTTGGATATATTTCGTTCGTGAAGCGCACGAACTTTGTCCTCCTGGGCGAGAGCTTTATCGTTATCTCCGTTTCGGGCTTCAAGTAGGTGTAGAACTGACCGTCTATAGCAAGTATTATTTCCCTTTCCGAGGCAAGATTCCTCACGTCTATCGTGCTGTATGATGGGACTATCATGGGCCTGGAGCTAAGCGCTATTGGGGCTAAGGGTGCCATGACGACCACGTCTAGGCGAGGGTCAACGAAGGGCCCTCCGGCGCTCATTGAGTAGCCCGTTGAGCCTGTCGGCGTTGAGACTATAAGGCCATCCGCCCGGATCTCGTCGGCCAGGCCTCCGTCTATGTAGTACCTGAGGTGGATTATCTTTCCGGGGACGCCAGTCAGGACGGCCACCTCGTTGAGCGCATCTGGCACGGTGTTCTCGCCGTTCAGGTACGTCCTCAACTTTATGCGTTCATCTATGATGTAGTCCCCCTCTAAGAGCTTGCTGAGGGCAAAGAACGTCTCGTGGGGTTCGACTTCGGTGAGGAATCCCAGGGTGCCCATGTTTATTCCGAGGATTGGTATGTCCTTCTTGGTTCTGTGTTCAACGCGCAGTATCGTCCCGTCGCCGCCGATGGCTATTATGAAGTCCACATCAAAGTCTTCGAGGGGGAGAACGTCCTCTTCGTTGAATTCGGGGAGGTGTTTGTAGGTCTCGGAGTCAACGAAGGTCTCATAGCCACTGACCTTTAGGAAGTCGTACACCCTGTAGGCCAGCTTGAGGGCTGCCTCCCTGTCCCTCCTGGCGACGACACCGAATTTCATGACCCACCACTTCCCGGGACACCATCACCTTTCACAGAAATCACCTTGATGTTCGTGAGGTATGCACCATTACCCTTTCTTTTTCTTGGATTTAGGTTTTTTCGTTTATATCCCTGTTGCCGGGTTCTCTTCTCTTTTCTTCACCAATCTCTATTCCAAAGTGTGCCATGACGATGGCCCCGACAACCGTGGGTGCCCAGAAGGATATCGCCCTCTCGAGTATCGTCGCGGTGACCGCTACCTCCTTGTTTATCCCTAGGAGGACATAGGCCGCCGAATTCACGGCCTCCGTCAGACCCGCTCCCCCTGGAACTACCGATAACATGCCGATTACTGTGGCTATCATCTGAACCACCATGACGTCGAGGAGCGTTATCGGGCTGTTAATGCTGATGAATATGAAGTACGACCTTAGCAGTATGAACATCCACGTCATGAAAGACCAGAACAGTGAGAGGACAAAGGCTTTCTTGTGCCTTATCAGGAGTTTGAAGTTCTCCTGGAACTGGGGGACGCTCACCTCAACCGCGTGAACGAATTTCTCTTCGTATTTGCTGGCCTTTTTGGGCATTATTCTGTTGAACTGCCCGTAAAACCAGTAGAGTATTCTCTTGGTCTTTCTCTCACTCAAAAGGACTCCAACCGTGGTGAGGGTTATTATAGCAAAGAACACGTCGAGGAGGAGCAGGGTGAGAGTGAGCGAGAAGGAACCGAGGCCGTGGACGTAGACTGTCGCCAGGAGGAGCATCACAACGACAGGGATGACGTCCATTATCCTGTCCATCATCACGGTGGCGAAAACGTGACCGTAGGGTTCGCCCGTTTTTTTGGAGATGTAGTACATCCTCACGGGCTCGCCGCCCCCTCTGGCCCCTGGGGTGATGTTGTTTACGAAGCTGCCTATGAAGAGGCCGGCCACTATGTTTCTGAACGGGACGTTTATGCCGAGGCTCTTTAGCAGGACGCGCCAGCGCAGCGCCCACATCACGACGCCTCCAATGTATGCCAGAACTGCAAGCATGAAATAATCGGGCCTCGCGCTTTTTAGCACCCTGATAACGTCTTCTAGCCCCGCCCACCAGACCAGGAGGATTATTACGAACAGGCCGAGGCCGAGGAGGGAGTACTTCTTCCAAGTCATGGCTACACCTTCCGGAACCTAGCTATGAAGAATCCCTGGGTCAGGTGCCTGTTCGGATAGAACCTCTGAACCTCGTCTATGCCTATACCGCTCGAGCCTATGAAGATGCTCTGCTCTTCGAGCTTTAAACC
>DRGF01000058.1 GCA_011050175.1 Thermococcus sp.
CTGGCAATGCTCCCGGCCATCATAGGCATCATGCCCATGCCCGCCGGCGCCCTCGTTTCGGCCCCCATGATAGACACCGTCGCGGGCAGACTCGGAATGAGCTCCGAAGAGAAGACGCTGGTCAACTACTGGTTCAGGCACGTATGGGAGCACTCCTGGCCGATGTACCAGGCAATAGTAATCGTTTCCGCCATCGTTGGGATTCCCATAGGGGAGATAAGCACGAGGATGTTCCCTCTGACGATTCTTATGGCGCTCATCGGCTACCTCCTTATCATCCGCCCGCTTCCGGATGACGGTTCGGGGGAGGGCGACGTCAAAACCGGCCTCAGGCTTCTCCTTAAGAGCACATACCCCATACTGATAATCATAATCGTCTCCATAGTCCTCGGCCTTGACATGGCCTACGGCGCTTTCCTGGGCTTTATGGCGGCCCTTATACCCAACCTGAAGCGGGTGGATATTAAGAAGGTGCTCACCTACGCCCTCCAGCCGAAGATAGTCTTCCTCCTCGTGGCCGTTATGTACTTTAAATACGTGCTCCAGGTCACCGGGGCCGTTGAAACCCTTCCGAACACCATGATATCAATGAACCTGCCAGTGGCCCTCGTTCTAATGGTGACACCGTTCGTCGTTGGCCTGATGACGGGAATAAGCTTCGCCTACGTCGGCATGACATTCCCTCTGCTCCTGCCGTTCTTCACGAGCTTTGACAGAATAGCCCTCGCATACCTGAGCGGCTACATGGGAATGCTCTTCAGTCCCGTCCACCTCTGCCTCGTTTTCTCGGCCGAGTACTACGGAGCCGAACTCAGAAGGGTTTATTTGAGGCTCTTCCCTCTGGCGCTGCTCCTCTTCCTGCTCGGGCTGCTTTACATCGTCGCTGTGCTCTAGAACAAACTTTTATACCCCTGGAACACAGCATTCCACAGGTGAGACCATGAAAATGGAGGAGCTAGTTAGGGAGATTGAACGCCTCAAAGAGGAGCGCAACGCTATAATAATGGCCCACAACTACCAGCTTCCCGAAATCCAGGACATAGCCGACTTCCTTGGAGACAGCCTTGAGCTCGCGAGGAAGGCAGTTGACGTTGATGCCGACGTTATCGTTTTTGCCGGCGTTGATTTCATGGCCGAGACGGCTAAAATCCTCAACCCGGAAAAGACCGTCCTTCTGCCGACGAGTAGGGCCACCTGCGCGATGGCCAACATGCTCAAAGTCGAACACATCCTCGAAGCGAAGGAAAAATACCCCGACGCCCCGGTGGTTCTCTACGTGAACACCACCGCCGAGGCCAAGGCCTACGCCGACGTTACGGTGACCTCGGCCAACGCCCTGAAAATCGTCGAGAAGCTCGACTCCGACGTGATACTCTTCGGGCCGGACAAGAACCTCGCCCACTACGTTGCCAAGCAGACCGGAAAGAAGGTCATCCCCGTCCCCGAGAACGGCCACTGCTACGTCCACAGGAAGTTCACCGTCGAGGACGTCGAGCGCGCCAGGAGGCTCTACCCCAACGCCAAGCTGATGGTTCACCCGGAGTGCGAGCCGGAGGTTCAGGAGAGGGCCGACGTGATAGTCTCTACCGGCGGCATGATAAGGCGCGCGCCTGAGTGGGACGAGTGGGTCGTCTTCACGGAGAGGGAGATGGTATACCGCCTTCAGAAGCTATACCCGGACATCAAGTTCCACCCGGCCAGAGATGACGCGATGTGCATCGGCATGAAGGCCATAACCCTCAACCACATCTACGAGTCGCTCAGGGACATGAAGTACAAAGTCGAAGTCCCCGCTGAAGTGGCTGAGAAGGCCAGAAGGGCGATAGAGAGAATGCTGGAGATGAGCTGAGCTGGAGGGCGCGTTATGGTCTCTCTTTCTTACCTGCTCAGGTTCCTTGAGGAAGACGCCCCCTTCGGCGACGTCACGAGCGAGGCGGTGATTCCCGAGGGAACCCTGGCCAAAGCGGTGGTCATCGCGAAGCAGGAAGGGGTTATCGCGGGCGTCGAGGAAGCCAAAGCTATCTTCGAGCACTTTGGCGTTAATGTTGCCATCAAGAGGCGCGACGGTGAAGAGGTGGAAAAAGGCGAGGTAATCCTTGAGCTCGAAGGGGACGCGAGAGCGATACTCCTCGTCGAGAGGACTGCTCTCAACATCATGGGCAGGATGAGCGGAATCGCCACGGAGGTCAGGAAGCTCGTCGAGAAGGCCAGAGCCGTAAACCCCAATGTAAGGGTTGCCGGGACGAGGAAGACCCTCCTCAAGCCGATAGACAAGAGGGCAATACTCATCGGAGGAGGCGAACCGCACCGCTTCTCGCTGAGCGACGCGATACTCATAAAGGACAACCACCTTGCCCTCGTTCCACTGGAAGAGGCCATAAGGCGCGCCAAGGCCTTCAGCGTCTACAAGGTCGTTGAGGTCGAGGTGGAGACCCTTGAAGATGCCATCAAAGCGGCGAGGGCGGGGGCCGATGTTGTGATGCTTGACAACATGAGCCCGGCAGAGATAGCCGAGACGATAGAGGCTTTAAAGCGCGAGGGCCTCCGTGAGAGGGTGAAAATTGAGGTCTCCGGCGGAATCACTCCTGAGAACATAGGGGAGTATGCAAAGCTCGGCATCGACGTTATAAGCCTCGGCTACCTGACGCACTCGGTAAAGAACTTCGACGTCAGCCTTGAGATAATCGGAAAGCTTTGAGCGAAGTTTTTTCGTCTTTTTTCTGTCAGCTTGATACATTTCTTAGTCTTTTATGGTCACCTCCGAGGCAAAGTTTATATTCAGGTTTTTTCTTGAATAATATTGCAAGCTATAACTTGAAAAGGTGGGGTATATGGGGAGGCTCCGCGTTATTGAAGCTAAGGGCACGGAGAGGTTGAAGCGCGGTTTTGCCAGGATGGTTAAGGGCGGCGTCATAATGGACGTCACCAACGCCGAGCAGGCGAGGATTGCCGAAGAGGCGGGGGCGGTTTCTGTCATGGCCCTCCACCGCGTCCCGGCCGACATCAGGAAGGCCGGCGGCGTTGCGAGAATGGCCCCAATCGAGAAGATCCAGGAGATAATGGACGCCGTTACGATCCCCGTAATGGCGAAGGTTCGGATTGGTCTCGTCGCCGAGGCCAGGATCCTTGAGGCCCTCGGAGTTGACATGATCGACGAGAGCGAGGTTCTGACGCCTTCAGACCCGTTCTTCCACATAGACAAGCGCGAGTTCAACGTCCCCTTCGTCTGCGGGGCGAGGAACCTTGGCGAGGCCGTCAGGAGGATATGGGAAGGCGCGGCCATGATCAGGACAAAGGGTGAGGCCGGAACCGGAAACATCGTTGAGGCCGTCAGGCACGTCCGCCTCGTCGCTGAGGGAATAAGGCAGATTCAGGCAATGACCGACGAGCAGGTCTACGGCGTCGCAGAGAAGTTCGCCGAGCCCTACCTCAGGCTCGCCCTCAACGTCAAGGAGATAGCCGGTCTCCCGGCGAAGGTTCTCGAAAACGAACCGGTCTACGGCCACTACACCTACCGCGAGATAGTTGACGGTCTCTACAGGATACTCCTCGAGATCAAGAAGCTCGGTCGCCTTCCGGTCGTTAACTTTGCCGCCGGAGGAGTCGCCACCCCGGCAGATGCTGCCCTCATGATGCAGATGGGCATGGACGGCGTCTTCGTCGGCTCCGGAATCTTCAAGAGCTCCAACCCGCCGAAGATGGCGAGGGCCATAGTCGAGGCCGTCAACCACTGGGACGAGCCCGACGTCCTCGTTGAGATAAGCAGGGAGATCGGCGAGCCGATGCGCGGCCAGGACATCGAGGAGCTTGAGGTAAGGCTTGAGGAGAGGGGCGTCTGACTCTTCTCCTTTCAACTTTTGGAGGGATTGGTATGGTCAAGGTGGGGGTTATAGGCCTTCAGGGCGACGTGGACGAGCACGTTGAAGCGGCCAGGAGGGCCCTTGAGAACCTCGGCGTGGACGGGGAGGTTCTCTGGCTCAGGAAGCCGGGCCAGCTGGAGGGAATCTCCGCCATCATAATCCCGGGCGGCGAGAGCACCACTATCTCAAGGCTCATGGGGAAGAACGGCCTCTTTGAGCCGGTCAAGAAGCTCGGCGAGGAAGGGCTCCCCATCATGGGCACCTGCGCGGGCCTGATAATGCTCTCCAAGGAGGTAATAGGCGCAACTCCAGAGCAGAAGTTCCTTGAGCTCCTCGACGTTAAGGTAAACAGAAACGCCTACGGAAGACAGGTGGACAGCTTTGAGGCCCCGGTTAAGCTGGCCTTCAGCGACGAGCCCTTTCCCGGTGTCTTCATCCGCGCCCCGAGGATAGTCGAGCTTTTGAGCGACAAGGTAAAGCCGATAGCGTGGCTTGGAGACAGGGTTGTGGGCGTTGAACAGGACAACATCATCGGCCTTGAGTTCCACCCCGAGCTGACCGACGACACGAGGGTTCACGAGTACTTCCTGAAGAGGGTGATATGACTCCTAGATTTTAACATTTTTCAGGCAATTTTTGGTAGAAAACTTTTTAATTTTGCCTTTTATGTGCCTATTGGTGGTAGCGTGAGCGAGCCCAAGACTGTCGTGTGCCCCTACTGCGGCTTTGGCTGTAAGCTCC
>DRGF01000060.1 GCA_011050175.1 Thermococcus sp.
AGGTCTCCCTGCCGGAGGAGGAAAAGCCCAGGCAGAGGAGCATAACGGAGTTCCTGAAAGGCGCTGGGTGAGCCGTAAGTTCGTGTAAAAGGCAACCGGGTGAGTTCAATGAGGGAATCCGAGATAATAGACCTCTTCCTCAGGCACCTCAGGAGACAGGGCGATCTGCCCCTTGGCGACGACGCCGGGGCGCTCAGGCTCGGCGATAGGTGGTTAGTCGCCACCAACGACATGCTCGTTAGGAAGACGGACGTTCCAGACATAATGACGCCGGAGCAGGTCGGTTTTAAGACGGTCACCATGAACGTGAGCGACGTGGCTTCGATGGGGGCAGAGCCGGTGGGCTTCCTCTTCTCGCTCGGGATCCCTCCTGACCTAAGCGCCGACTACCTTGAGGGAATAGCGAGGGGCATAGGTGAAGCGCTCGACTTCTACGGCCTCCCCGTTCTCAGCGCCGACACGAACGAGGCCGATGACCTGATAATAGATGGAATAGCCCTCGGACTCACCGGGCGGCTGCTTACCCGTTCTGGGGCGAAACCAGGCGACCTGGTGTGTGTTACCGGCGACGTGGGGAGGGCGCTGGCGGGGCTTTTGGTGTGGAAGCACGGCCTCGGCGTGCCTGAGAAGACAAGGAAAGCCCTCTACGAAAAACTTCTTGAGCCGAGGGCGAGGGTTAAAGAGGGGGCGGAGCTCAGCGGGCTTGCGAACGCGGCAGTCGACGTAAGCGATGGCCTGAGCAAGGAACTCCACCTCCTAGCCAGGATGAGCGGGGTGGGGATTGAAGTCTATGCCGAGAAACTGCCAATCCGGGGAGAGGTGACCGAGGTTGCCGGGGCCTTGGGGCTTGACCCGGTCGAGATCGCCCTCGCGAGCGGGGAGGAGTTCGAGCTGGTCTTCACGATCCCCGAACCCCTGCTGGACGAATGTCCCGTGCAGTGTACCGTCATTGGAAGGGTGCTCGAAGGAGCCGGGGTATACATTACCGCCGATGGAAAAAGACAGGAGATGCCCGTCCTAGGCTGGGAACACCTTGGGAAGGCCCCTTGAGCCCGCATGGGGCCTTCCGATAACGTTTTAAAACCTCTCCCCCAAAGTACGGGTTAGGTTGTGGCTATGCTGGAGAGTATCACCATATCAGTGCAGCGGTATTTCTTAGTGATGTGCACCGCTTCTCTTAAGTACCTTATCCTGGCCTTTCTCACGTACTACGTGAGCGTCGTCATATATGGGATTAGGTGGAAGCTTGTTTTGAGGGGCATCGGGCGGGACGCTCCACTTTTAGAGCTCATCAAGGCAATCCTTGCCTCAATATTCATGAACAACGTGACCCCAATGAGCAGGAGCGGGGGAGAACTGCTCAGAATGGCGTGGGTTTCCAGGAAGGCCAACATTCCAGTGGGCGTCTCTGCGGTCAGCATAGTTTACGAGCGCATACTTGAGATGATACCGATTTTTGGGCTCTCCCTCCTCGGCATGAGCTATTTTTCTTCGGGGGAGCCCCTCCCCTTCGTGGTTCTCGGCATAGCTGGAATAATTCTCATATGGATAAAATGGGGTGCATTCGTTAGGATCTCCCTCAGGCTTTTCAAGACCCATATCAGTGAGGACGAAATGGGAAAGATAGTATCCCTAAGAAACCGTCGCAACCTCAACATATTGGCAGTCTTTCTGAGCTCGGCGGTTTGGATACTCGACGTTGTGAGGCTGAAGCTCATAACCATGGCCTTCGGGCTTAACATGGCCTGGAGCTTTATAGCGGTGGTCTCAATCGCTAACCTCCTTTTCGGCCTCCTCGCGTTCACACCAGGGGGAGTGGGGATAATTGAGGGGGGCCTTATAGGGACGCTCACATACTTTGGAATCCCTACGGCATTCGCCGTGTCGATAACCCTTTTGGAGCGCTTTGTTTCGTACGTCACCAGCAGCATCGTGGGGTTCCTGGTGTTAGCGACCTCAGGAGGCGTTGAGCTATGGAGAGCCTTAAAATCGCAATAGCGAGCGACTGGTTCTATCCAAAGATAGGGGGAATAGAATCACACATCGATGAACTCGCCCGCAACCTCATTCTCATGGGGCACGAACCCTACGTCATTACCCACGATTACAGGCACATGGGGGCCTACGTGGACAGCTTTCCTTATCCTGTTGTCAGGTTCCGGGGCACGTTTTACTTCAGGAAATGGCATGCCAGCATAGGATTCGGACAGCTCTGGGGAATAAACGAACTTTACAAAAGGGCAGGCTTTGACATCACACACGTCCACAGCATATACTCACCCCTGGCCGTCGCAGTCTCAAAGATATCGAGGGGAATCCGGAACGTCCCTGTGGTCGCCACCAACCACTCATTCTACGGCAAACCACCCTTGGACTTCCTGATCGGCCCGTTTGTCAGACACCATCTCAATCGGATAGACACCTTCGTCGCCGTCAGCACCCCCGTCGCGAGGGACACCAGAAACCTGCTGGGAAATAAGCTCGGCGGCAGGTCTGTCCACGTGGTTCCCAACGGGATAGACGTTAGAAAATGGCGTCCCCCCGAACCGGAGGAGAGGGAGGAAGCAAGAAGGAAAATCGGCGTAAGGGATGAAATCGTCGTGCTGTATCTCGGGAGGATGACCGAGAGGAAGCAGGCCCACAGGATACCTGTAATGGTTAATGGGGCGCTGAAACGGAGCGGAATTCCAAAGAGCAGAGTGAGGCTCATACTGGTCGGCAACGGCCCCATGCGCCCGGTGCTGGAGAGAAACCTCAGAAAAACTGGCATTGGCGAGATAACGGAGCTTTACGACTTTATGGAGAGGGGGAGACTGCTGCCCCTCTACTGGGCTGCCGACCTTGTGCTGGTGCCAGGAATCCTTGAGACGTTTTCCGTCGTAGGGCTGGAGGCCATGTCAACAGGAAGACCCGTAATCGGGAGAAACGAAAGCGGCCTCTCGGACATAATAATCAACGGGGTTACCGGCCTTCTGGCGGAGAGCGAGGAGAGCATGGTAGAAAGCCTCGCCACCGCGTTCCGGGAGAGGGAGAGGCTCATAGCGATGGGCAGGGAAGCCCGGAAACGTGCGGAGAAAGAGTTTTCGTGGGACGTTGTTCTGCGTAAGCTGTTAAGGATATACAAACGCACAATGGACATGAGGGACGAGGTTGACAGGAGGTACGTCCTCTACAAACTGGTTCAGGGGATTGGCCCATGATGGTCTCGATAACCTTTGATGTGGAGCACGACTGCCCGCCGTATTTGAGGACAACTAGGGGGATGGAGAAGGGGCTTCCAAAGCTCCTCGACTTAATGACGGAGAAAAATGTGAAGGCAACGTTCTTCTTCACGGCAGAGATGGCGAAGCGCTTTCCGGAGCTGGCAAAGCGGGTAGTGGATGATGGGCACGAGCTGGGGAGCCACGGCTACAACCACGAACGACTGGACAAGCTCACTATGGCAGAGGGCGAAAGGGCTATCGTGAAGTCCCTCGAGGTACTGCGCAGGTTCGGAGACGTGGTGTCGTTCCGCGCCCCCAACCTGCAGCTACCAAATTATTATTATGATATACTTGAAAGAAACGGCATACTGGTGGACTCATCCAGGGCCACATACAAAGGCTACACGGAAGGTGTGAGGTTTTTCGGCGGAGTTCTTGAGGTTCCGGCCTCGACCACGAGCTCTGTCCTAAGGCTCCCCTGGGGGGTTCAGAGGTTCATCCATGCCCGCCTGAAGGAGCCCCGCGTTTACTTTGCCCACCCCTGGGAGTTCGTGCCGATGCAGAGGGAAAAAATCAGGTGGGACTGCAGGTTCAACACGGGCGATAAAGCCATAGAACTTCTCGGAAAGCTGATCGATTATTATAAGGCCAGAGGTGCCGAATTTTTGACAATGCAAGAGTACCGAGACAGATACCAAAAGCTTAAACGGTAAGAAGACTATTGTCTTCAGGTGATATCCATGCGAGAGGCCATGTACTGGGAGCCGCTTGAAGGCGGGAGGGTGAGGTGCCGCCTGTGTCCCATGAACTGCATCATAGATGAAGGTCACCGCGGTTCCTGCAGGGTGAGGAAGAACATCAACGGAAAGCTTTACACGCTCAACTACGGAAAAGTATCATCCATAGCCGCCGACCCGGTTGAGAAAAAACCGCTCTTTCACTTCTGGCCCGGCTCCTGCGCGCTCTCGATAAGCTCCGTTGGGTGCAACATGCACTGCAAGCACTGCCAGAACTGGGAGATAAGCCAGGCCGACGAGAGCTTCCCGTACCTCCACGACATGACGCCGGAGATGATAGTTGCAATAGCCAAGCGCTACGGCTGCGAGAGCATAGCCTACACCTACAACGAGCCGTTGATATGGTACGAGTTCGTCCTCGACACTGCAAGGCTTGCCCGGAAGGAGGGGGTGTACAACCTGATGATAACCAACGGCTATATCAACGAGGAGCCGTTCAGAGAGCTGGCGCCTTACATAGACGCCATGAACATCGACATCAAGGCCTTCAGCGACGAGTTCTACATGAAGATACCCGGCGTCCCGGGCGGTGAGCCGAGCAGGAGAACCGCGGAGATTGCCAAAAGAGAGTTTGGAATCCAC
>DRGF01000020.1 GCA_011050175.1 Thermococcus sp.
CCCGTATCCAGTCCGGGAAGACGAGCCAAATTCCCTCAGTCTCGAACTCCCTGACGTGGGGTTTTTCAAACTCGACCTTCGCAAACTTCTCCCAGTTAAGAATCGAGAAGTCCTCGTCGGCCTCGACCCTCTCACCGCTGACGGGGGAGTAGATTTCACCCTTTAAAATTCCGGCTTCCTTCAGTTTCATCAGCTCGGCAACGTAGTTGCCCACGTCGTTGCCCTTCACGGCGAACCCCGTGTAAACGTGCCTGACCCTCAGGCGGCCGAGGCCAATCTCAACGCCGGCGTGCTCTTTGCTCGCGACGGTTTCGAGTATCTCGACCTCTTCCCTCTTGGCCGCGAAGGTCTCAACGTCCCAGAAGCGGTTGAGTTGCCTCGCGAAGACGAAGTGGAACTTCCCGATGGTGAGCCTATCTCTGGCCATGTACAGCTCCCCGCGGGAGAAGTAGGCCATTCCTGGGAGGAGCGAGCGGTGGTACTCGTCGGCGTCAACCTCCTCGATGATGTAGCCCTTGAGCTTGAGCCAGTTGATGAAGTTGAGAAGCTCACTAAGCGAGCCCTTTGCCGCCAGTTTTGCCTTTATCCAGGGCTCGTCCCTGACGAGGAAGAACGTCTCGTCGCTCGCCGTCCTCAGGGAGGAATAGCTGAAGGCAGGCCTCCTGACGCGGACTTCGAGCCTTCTCGTGAGCGGGTTTTTCTTCAGGTCGGCCTTTCTCTCGATCACGAGCTTCTCGGCGATTTTCCTCTCAAACTCATCGAGCTCGTCCCAGTCAACTATCCCCAGCTCGGTGAGAAGGTAGTGGAGGTGCTTCTCAGCTATGCGCTCGTTCTCCACGCTGACCGGCATGTACTCGATTATACCCTTCTCAAGCCTCTCCACGAGCTCGTCAAAGTGCTCGCGGTAGTAGTAGTCGAGGCCGTTCTTTCTAAGGACTATGGCGTTTAGCGCCTCCCTGTCCGCCTTCCTCCCGGCCCTGCCGAAGCGCTGGATTAGGGAGAACAGCCCGTCAGGCGGGATGCCGTAGTTCACCACTGCATCAAGGTCGCCGATGTCTATGCCTAGCTCAAGGGCGTTGGTCGTGAGAAGGACGAGGAGTTTGCCTTCCTTGAAGTCCCGCTCTATCTCCCAGCGGACGTTTTTGGGAAGGGTTCCCTTGTAGGTGCTCGTCTTAGGGAAGACCGGCGAGCTGAGGAGGAAGCGGAGGAGCTTTTCGGTCCCGCGCCTGCTGTCGAAGAAGACGAGGGTCTTGATTTTGTTCTCCGCCAGCCCCTCAATCAGCGCCATGAGGAGCTGTCTCTCGTCCAGGTTCTTCGGCTCGAAGAGGACGAGGTACCTCCTCGGGAAGGGGTTGGTGGCCTCTCTTACTGCCTCGAACTTCCTCCTGAAGAGCTTTTCAGCGAACTCCTCTGGGTTCCTCAGCGTCGCGGAAAGGGCTATAATCTGCGGCCTCGCGCCGAGGCGCTTAAGCCTAAAGCTTAGCCGCCTGAAGAGCCACGCCGCGTTGCTCCCGAAGACGCCCCTGTAAACGTGGAGCTCATCAACGACGAGGTAGCGGAGGTTCCGCAGGAACCACCCATAGTCCTGCCACTTTCTCAAGATGTTGTAGTGGAGCATGTCCGGGGTCGTGAATATCACGTTTGGCCTCTCGCGGAGAATCTCGCGCCTCTCCCGCCAGGGAACGTCCCCCGTCAGGATTCTAGCGCTCACGTGCTTTCCGGTGAGGCGGTAGAATGCGAGGTTCTCAAGCGAAAACTTCTCGAACTGGTTGTTGATGAGCGCGCGGGTCGGGTAGACGAGCAGATAAGTCGCGCGGGGGTCGGAGAGGTAGGAGTCGAATATAGCCAGCCGGAATATCTCGCTCTTTCCGCTCGCGGTTGGGGTGGTTACCGCGATGTTTTTGCAGGAGTAGAGCCTTTCAAGAGCTTTTACTTGGTGGCGATAGAGGGAGAAGCCAAGCTCTTTGAGGAGGGCGTTTACTTCGGGGTTTTTGAAGCGGAACTCGCCGAACTCACCATTGCTCGGCGGGAAAACGTGGACTCTGGCAGTCTCTGCCTTCAGAGGCTTGAGCGTCTCAAAGAGGGACATATTGGTAGGTTTGGAAAGAGGGGCTAAAAAAGTAGCGGGCGCTGGGGCAGGTGAAATCAGAGGCAACCCGCAACCCTTTAAAACCTTCTTCCTCAGCCTAACCCGGTGGTGAGAGATGAGAATCGCGGTCATCGATTACGACAAGTGCAACCCGGACAAGTGCGGTAACTTCCTGTGTGAGCGTGTCTGCCCCGTCAACCGAATGGGCGGAGAGGCGATAGTCATAGACGAGGAGAACTACCGGCCGGTGATCCAGGAGGCGAGCTGTACCGGCTGTGGAATCTGCGTCCACAAGTGCCCCTTCAACGCGATAACCATTGTGAACCTCCCCGAGGAGCTTGAGGAGGGCTGCGTCCACCGCTACGGCGTTAATGCCTTTGTCCTCTACCGTCTGCCGGTCGTCAAGGACGGCATGGTCGTCGGTATCCTTGGACCGAACGGAACCGGTAAGAGTACCGCCGTCAAAATCCTCGCCGGTCAGCTCCTTCCCAACCTCTGCGGCGACAACGACAGCTGGGACAACGTCATCAAGGCTTTCCGCGGCAACGAGCTCCAGAACTACTTCGAGAAGCTGAAGAACGGGGAAATCCGCCCCGTGGTCAAGCCCCAGTACGTTGACCTAATCCCCAAGGCCGTGAAGGGTAAGGTAAGGGACCTGCTCAAGAAGGCGGACGAGAGCGGGAAGTTCGACGAGGTTGTTGAGGAGCTGGAGCTTCAGAACATCCTCGACAGGAACATCGACCAGCTGAGCGGTGGTGAGCTCCAGCGTGTGGCCATAGCGGCGGCCCTGCTGAGGGATGCGCACTTCTACTTCTTCGACGAGCCGTCCAGCTACCTCGACATAAGGCAGAGGCTCAAAGTCGCGAGGATAATCCGCCACCTTGCCGACTCTGGCAAGGCCGTCCTGACGGTCGAGCACGACCTGGCCGTCCTCGATTACCTCAGTGACATAATCCACGTCGTCTACGGCAAGCCGGGAGCGTACGGTATATTCTCCCAGCCAAAGAGCACGCGCAACGGAATAAACGAGTTCCTGAGGGGCTATCTGAGGGACGAGAACGTCCGCTTCAGGCCCTACGAGATACGCTTCACCAAGTCCAGCGAGAGGCAGAGCCAGGCGAGTGAGGTACTCGTCGAGTACCCGCGCCTCGTCAAGGACTACGGCGGCTTCAGGCTGGAAGCCGAACCGGGAACGCTCTACATGGGCGAAGTCGTGAGCATCGTCGGTCCAAACGGTATTGGTAAGACCACATTCGTGAAGATGCTCGCGGGCGTTGAGGAACCCACCGAGGGCAAGGTGGATTGGGAACTTAAGGTCTCCTACAAGCCGCAGTACATCAAGGCCGATTACGAGGGCACCGTTTACGAACTCCTGAGCAGGATTGACGCTTCAAAGCTCATGAACAGCTTCTACAAGACCGAGCTCCTGAACCCGCTGGGCATACCGGACCTCTACGACAGACAGGTCAACGAGCTCTCCGGCGGTGAGCTTCAGAGGGTCGCGATAACCGCGGCGCTGATACGCGATGCGGATCTGTACCTCCTGGACGAGCCGTCGGCTTACCTCGACGTCGAGCAGAGGCTGGCCGTTTCGAGGGCAATAAGGCACCTGATGGAGAAGGAAGGAAAGACGGCACTCGTGGTCGAGCACGACGTCCTCATGATAGACTACATCAGCGACAGGCTTATGGTCTTCGAGGGCGAACCCGGAAAGCACGGTAAGGCGCTGCCGCCCACCGGGATGCGCGAGGGAATGAACCGCTTCCTCGCGGGGGTCGGCATAACCTTCAGACGCGACCCGGACACTGGCAGACCCAGGGCCAACAAGGAGAACAGCGTCAAGGACAGGGAGCAGAAGGAGATGGGCGAGTACTACTACGTCGCCCCGTGATTCTTTTTTCTGTTTATTCTCTCCTCCACACCCTCCACAGCTAAAACCACCGGGTTTTGTGCCTCTGTAAACTTAAATAAACGTTGGCTAACGTTGTTTAACGGTAAACTATGAAAAAGCCCGTAAAGAGGGACTATGCTGAACAAACATGAATCTAAGACTACGATTTCGTGAAAAAAGCTTAAATATGACAGTCTTCAAAAAGAAAAGCGAGGTGAAGAGCCATGGTGTGGAAAAAAGTTATTGCCTTGCTATTTGGTTTGATGATGGTGGCGACGACCGCCTCCTTCGGCCACGTCTCGGCCGCAGATAACAGCGCGACCGTCATACTCGTTAGTGACAACGAGGCCGACTGCACGCTGGCCGAGTACCTTGCCAACGTAACCGGCGCGATTGTCGTGACGACCCCGTGGGGAGTCTACGACCCGAGCGTCACCGCAACCGTGATGAGCTACGGCCCGGATAAGGTTATTATCATAGGAGGCCCCGACGCTGTCGTTGATATGTACCTTGAGGACCTTCAGGAGCTCAACATCCCCGTCGAGCGCTGGTGGGGCAAGAACAGGTACGAGACCAACCTGGCG
>DRGF01000198.1 GCA_011050175.1 Thermococcus sp.
GTATCTCAAGCTTGGTGCCGCCAACCGTGAACTTCTCCCTGCTCTCTGAGTAGTGCCCCTTGAGGCCAGAGCTCGTCACGACCAAGGCTATCCTGTCGTCACGCTCGAAATAGTTCTCCTCCGCCAGCTTGAAGAGCGCCGGGACGATGACCGAAGATGCGTACTCCGAGAATATACCCTCTTTGGCAAGGAGCCGCTGTCCAAGGTCAAGCTCGTCCTCTCCCACGAGAACCGCGGTTCCGCCACTGGCATGTATGGCCTCTATAGCGAGCTCTTTCATGACGGGGCTCTTTACGTACAGGGCCAGTGCCTTGGTCGGTTCGGCCCGCGGTTCGACGCCCAGAACCTCACTCGCTATCGGGGAGCACTTCTCCGCCTGAACGGCAATCAGTTTCGGCATCTCATCAATAGCACCCACTTCAATGAGCTCCTTGAAGCCTTTGTAAATGCTGTAGAGGTTGCTGCCGCTTCCGGTCGGGACTATCACGTGCGTCGGATTTAAATCCTCCCAGAGCTCAAAGGCCAGCGTTTTTTGCCCTTCCAGACCGACGAGGTTGCTCTCGGGGGTGATGTTGTACAGGCCCTTACCTTCGGCAAGTCCCTCGGCGTAGCTTATTCCCTCGTCGACGCTCTCCCCGTACCGTATGAGCTTCGCCCCGAGGGCCACTATCTGATTGAGCTTGCCCTGCTCCACGAGCTTCGGCACAACGGTGTATGCTGTTTTGTCGGCCCTCGCGGCGTAAGCAGCAAGGGATGCGGCAGCGTTCCCGTTGCTTGCCACCACAAAGCCGTTTTCCGCGTAAGGCATGCCGTAGGAAACGGCAACGGTCGCTAGACGGTCCCTGAAGGAGCCGGTGGGGTTCCTGGTCTCGTCCTTGATGAAAACGTTGAGCCCGAGCTTGTGACCGAGCTTGGCCTTTATGAGAGGCGTGCCGCCCTCTCGAAGGCTCACAACCTCAGGGACGTCCGGCAGAAGCTCCTTATATCTCCAGACACCGGGTTCACGGTTCCGCCACCGGGATGGATCGACTTTCTCGTAATCATAGGATATCTCCAGACGCTCCCCGCAGGAGCACCTGGGAGGAATAAGGGAAGAATAGAGGCGCCCGCAGCTGGGACAGCGGACCTTCATTTTCACCACTTCTCAGCCCAGGCTGTCACTTGAGCCTTATGGCGTCGAGGTTGTTCGGGGCGCGCGTTGAGAGGCCGAACTTCTTGTGTATGCTCGTGCTGAGGTCGAGGCACTTGTGCGGCTCGCCGTGGACTGTTATAACGCGTTCCGGCCTGGGCCTGAGCCTCGCGATGTAGCTTATGAGCTCCCTCCTGTCGGCGTGACCGGAGAAGCCGTCGATTGTGTGAACCTCCATGTTGACGTTGACTACCTCCGTCTTTCCGCCCTCTCCGACGAGCGGTATCTCGCGGAGGCCGCGCTGCACCTGCCTTCCGAGGGTTCCCTCCGCCTGGTAGCTCACGAAGACCATGCTGTTCTTCGGGTCTGAGGCGAGCTGCTTGAAGTACTCGACGCTCGGTCCGCCGACGAGCATGCCCGAGGTGGCTATGATTATCGCCGGTTCGCCGGAGTCTATGATGTCCTGCCTCTCGCGCGAGTTGGCGACGCTCTTGAATATCGGGTTGAGGAACGGGTTGTATCCCTCGTGGAATATCTGCTCGCGCAGGTGCCTGCTGAGGTACTCCGGATAGGCCGTGTGGATCGCGGTAGCCTCCCATATCATTCCGTCGAGGTAAATCGGCACCTCTATGCCGCCAACGCGGGCGTACTCCTCGAGCACCATCATTATCTCCTGGGCCCTACCGACGGCCATGGCCGGGATGAGGACCTTTCCGCCGCGTCTGATGGTCTGGTGGATGACCTCTATGAGCCTCTTCTCCGCCTCCTCTCTCGGCATCTGGTAGTCGTTGCTTCCACCGTAGGTTGACTCCATGACGAGGGTCTCAAGGCGCGGGAACCTGCTCACCGCCGGCTCAAAGAGCCTGGTCGGGATGAACTTGAAATCGCCGGTTATGGCTATGTTGTGGAGACCGTTACCTATGTGGAGGTGGGCTATCGCGGAACCGAGGATGTGGCCCGCGTTGTGGAGGGTGAGCCTTATGTCCGGTGCTATGTCCCTAACCTCGCCGTAGTCGAGGGTTATCGTGTGCTTTATGACCTCCTTGATGTCCTTCGGCCGGTAGAGCGGCTCGACACCGTTCATCTTCTGAATCTCGATGAAGTCCTGCTGGAGGAGAACCATCAGGTCCCTCGTCGGTGGGGTCGTGTATATCGGCCCGTCGAAGAGGTTGTAGCGGAAGAGGTACGGAAGCATGCCGCTGTGGTCGAGGTGGGCGTGGGTTATGATGATGGCGTCAAGAAGCCCCGCATCGAGGACGTAGCGGAACTCCGGAGCATCGAAGTGCGGGAAGGCCTTCTTGGGGTCGCGGAGAGCGGCTATGTTAACACCAAAGTCAACCAAGACGTAGCTCTCGTTGGTCTGGACGAGGAGCGCACTCCTACCAACCTCACGGAAGCCTCCCAGGCCGGTTATACGTATCCAGTCACTCTTGACCTCCGGCTTGCGGTAGATGTTCCTACCCACCTGGCGGAGGAACTTCCTCCTGTCCTTAGCCTCGGCCTGGAGTATCTGCCTTATCGAGTATATTGTCTGGCTCTGAAGCGGAGGGGTTCTGATGACCCTCGGCGCCCAGTGGACCTTCTGAGTTATGAGCCTAAGGGTCTCGCCGTTCTTTCCGATGACCAGACCCGGCTTCTTGGCCTCTATTATGACCTCACCAACGGACGGGTCGAAGCTTATGTTGGTTATCTCAGCCTCAGGCGGGACTATCTCCTTTATCATCTCCTCGGCCTTCTCGGGCGGGAGGAGAACGTCCGGGTCAGGGCGGACGCTTATGCGCTTTTTGAGAACCTTGGCGAGGTTCTTTATCAGCTCCCCGTCCTTCATTATGGCCTCAGGGTTCTTGACGTATATAACCAGCTCAGGACCCTCAAACTCAACTTCGGTTATCCTAGCCTCTGGCGGAACCATCTGGCTTATTACAGCTTTTATGTCACGCAGTATATCTTCGACGAAGGTCTCCCTTCTTATCACCGGTACCACCTCATTCCAGAAGACTCTTTATTTCCTCCTCGCTCCATTCCCTGTACCCTTCTTCGGTAATTGTGACCAAGGTAACGCCGCCGCCCGTAAAAACGTCCCTTCTGGTGGCGGCTTTTATTGCATTAAGAGCAAGCTTAACGCCTTCCTCCAGCGCCATACCCTCTTTAAACTCGTTCTCAAGTATTGAGAATGCGAACTCCATACCCGAACCGGCGGCCGTGAACCGATCCTCGGTAACACCACCGGCCATATCAACCGAATAAAGTCCGGGCTTCCCGGTGTGGCCAGCTATGAGAAACCACCCAAAGTACGGCATGAACCTGCTCCCATGAAGCACGTTAGAAGTAAGCGTTGCAAGGGCCTTAACGCTCATCTCCCTACCCACCTTGGCCCGGTAGAGTTTGGCCTCGGCCCTCAGAAATCTGACAAGACTCAGAATGTCACCCACACTACCTGCACCGGCCAGGGCCAGGTGTTCGTCTATCTGAAAGACTTTGGTAACGTTCTCTGAGAGCACCATGTTGCCCAGAGATGCCCTTCTGTCCGCTGCTAGGATCACGCCGTCCTTACATACAATGCCGACCGTAGTCGTTCCCTTTAACTTTTCAGTCAACTACAACACCCCTGCTGGTATGTTTTTAGAACAGAAGAACCTGTACAACGGCACTTTAGGGGAATAGTATTTAAAGGTTTCGTCCGAGATGATATTTTAGATATCGCGGGGTGGTGAAATGAAAGAGATAATACTCTTAACCGGGCCGCCCCTCAACGGGCGCGATGAATACATAACAGAAGCGCTGAAGCTCGCCGATGGGGAGAGCTACGCGTACTATCACGTCTTTGATTACATAAGGGAAGTTGGAAAGGAGCTGGGCGTCAAAATAACGAGGAAGAACGTTCTCGACTTCGCCATAAGCCACCAGGATTTGATGAACGAGATACGCGACGAGGCGTTTAACAGAATAAGAAAGGAAATAGACGAAAGCGACCGGCACTTCCATCTTGTCTCAACTCCGAGCCTATTTAGGTGGGGAAGCGGGAGCGTTATTGGGTTCACCACAAGCAACCTGAAGCTCTTGAGGCCGAACCGCGTGATAATCGTTCTGGACGACGTCCTGTCGGTCAGGAGGCGCATCATTAACGATCCCGAATGGTTCGAGCGCTTCGGAGAGAACCCAGATAACATAAAGCTGACAACCCTCGTCATGTGGCGCGAAGACGCGATAAACCACGTGAAGACCCTCGTCCACGAGCTCAAGAAGGAGGGGATAAACGTCCGCTACGTCCTCCAGTTCGGCATAAGGCACCCGCCGGAGGTCTTTCTTGACCTAATATTCCGCGAGAATGAAAAGCCCCTCGTCTACCTCAGTTACCCGATGACGGGCCACGA
>DRGF01000208.1 GCA_011050175.1 Thermococcus sp.
AGCTCGACGCCTCGCTCTGGAAGGGCCACACCAAGGATGAGATACTGGAGTGGGCGAGCTCAGTAGAGTACATGGACGGTGTCAAGGAGCTCATCGAATTTCTCCGGAAGAACGATTTCAAGATCGCTATACTCAGCAGTGGCCTCATGTGCCTCGCGGAGAGAGTGGCAAGGGAGCTTGGGGTTGACTACGTCTTTGCCAACGAGCTGATCTTCGATGAGAACGGGGTCATTACTGGGGAGGTAAACCCAGCCGTGGATTTCCAGGGCAAGGGGGCAATACTCCGGAAGCTCAAGAACGAACTCAAGCCCGAATTGACAATAGCTGTTGGTGACGGGTACAACGACCTCAGCATGTTCCGCGTCGCGGACGTTAGCATAGCGATAAACCCCCACGAGGGTGTGGAGGGAGACCACAACGTCGAGAGCCTGCATGAGGTTATGGAGATTATCAGGGGGCTTATAGAAGAGCGGGGTCAGTGAAGGGCGTGCTCGTCACCGCTCGGCAAAGCAAAAGCTCGTCATCCCCCTGTCGGCCCGACCGGAACCCCCGCCTCACTCCTCGGCGGAGAGGGCGGCAGCCGGGCCGGCAAGGATTTCTCAGCGCAGGAACTTAAAAGCCTAACTCGGTCAGAGCCCAGCGATTTTGAGTTCTATCCACCAGAATATGTCGCCCCAGAAGTAGCTTATCAGGAAGCCGAGGAAGAGTGCAGGCGCGAAGGGCATCGACTTCTTTCTTAAGAAGCTGTTTTCAAGCTTTCCTTCTTCAACAAGGCGCTTGAGCTCCTCTATCTGCTCCCTTTTCAGCCCCTCTGCGGTGGAAGACGCTATCACCCTGCCGTATTCGGGCCTCAGGGCGTCTAAATCGGCGTTTAACACTGCGTTCTTTATCCTCGTGAAGGCGTCCGTTCTGTCCCTTAGGACTTCCCCGTCCTTTTCAAATATTGTCTCGCCCAGGATGTCCCACTCCCTGAGCTCCTCAACCGTTACCTCTTCCATCAGGACGCTCTTTCTCATGAACTTGACGAGGGAGAAAAAGACTTTGAAAGTGTACAGTACAGCGAGGAGCCTCATGAAAACCTTTGCCATTGGGAGGGGGTCAGTGTACAGGAGATATGCCAGAACGGCGATTCCAATGATGTCCCCAACTTTCCTGAACCTGCCCAGGGCGTATATCACTGCCACAGTGAATATCCACGACCAGATTCCCGCCATAGCAACTCCTGCTATTTCATAGATTATCACCCTGAGCCCGAGGGCGGCCATCAGCCAGAGCGCCACCTCCACTGTGAGTCTCGCTTTCTCTGTGAATATGGCCCTCAACTCGGCGAACTGTTTTCTTGCTATGATGACGCCAAAGGAGTAGAGGAATATGAAGGGGAAGATCGAGATGATGCTGTTGAGCAGTATCGTTAGCGGGTAGAGGGGATACTTGGCGGTGTAGGGCGCGACGATAGAAGCAGTTGCGGGCGCATAGGGCAGGAGCGCCGAGAAGCCGGCGAGTATCACGGCATCGCCACTGGCCCATGCCCCGAGGTAATAGAGTAGCAGCCCGAGAATAAAGCCCAGTATAAGCCCGATGAATCCCGATGCGGCGAGTAGGGTGTCCCCACTGCTGAGTCCAAGGTAAAGGTGGTAGAGTATGCCGACCTCGACGGCAGGTACTATCAGCCGGGGAACCCATCCGGGCAGGCCGTCGTCTGTTTCCTCTCCATCCTCCCATCCGAGGAGCTTTCCTATAAGTGCGAGAGTCGGAAAGACGTGGTTATCAAAAATGAACCCTGTTTTAATATCTGTATATGATGTAATGACTCCCATAACTATCCCTAGGAAAATGGGAACGTACTCCATGATTTCACCTCAGAGGTCTTCGAGAATCCGTTGTCTTACCTGGGTGGTGTATTCGGATATCGCCTCGTTGAGATTCCGTGTCCCGTTGAGGATGACTCTGGTGGCCATGAGTACGAGCACGAGCACTGCTGCCAGCATAAAAAGGTACTCAATGGCGCTCTGGGCTTTTCTCCTCATCTCTCACACCTGACCTGTCTACGGCGCTAAAGGATTTAAAAGTTTCCATTGGCTAAGCTTTTAAACGGAGCGAAAAAATGGAAGCGTGGTGAAAATGAAGGTTTACAGACTTCGCGTGAGGGACGAATACCTGGACTACATAAAGTCCGGCGAGAAGAAGATAGAGGTAAGGGTCGCCTACCCACAGTTACGGGGAATCCAGCCTGGAGACAAGATAATCTTCAACGACCAGGTTCCCGCCGTGGTCACGGGAGTGAAGCGCTACGAGACGTTCCGGCAGGTTCTCCGCGAGGAGCCGATTAAGAAGATATTCCCTGATGAGCCGAGCTTTGAGAGGGCAGTTAAGAGGTTCCACAACCTCTACCCCAAGTGGAAGGAGAACCGCTACGGTGTTATAGCCATAAGGTTCAAGCTGGTCGGCGAGGGGTGAGCCATGAAGCACCTCGAGTTCGACGGACGCTATGCCGAGGCGATACTGAGCGGGAAAAAGAGGGCAACCGTGAGGCTCGGCAGGAAGCCAAACCTCGAACCCGGAGATGAGGTTCTCATTCACTCCGGAGGCCGCGTCATTGGCAGGGCTGTCATCGAGCGGGTCGAGAGCAAAACCGTTGGCGAGCTCACCGATGAGGACGCCCTTCTCGACGGGTTTTCAAGCAGGGCGGAGCTGATACGGGCCCTCAAGAGCCACTACAAGTACGTTAACGACGATTCAATCGCTCACATTGTGGCATTCCGCCTCGTGGAGCGCTTCGACAACCCCGTCACGAGTTCGGACTACGCCTACGAGGGGAACCTGCCGGTCGAGATAGCCGAAAAGGCCCTCAAGTACCTTGATCTTCCCGAGGAGGACAGAAAGCTCCTCGAACTCTTTCTCCGTGCGGGCAGTCTGAGGAAGGCCGCTTACAAGCTCGGTGGTCTGAACAAGCGTTATTTGATAAGGGACGCCCTCAGAAGGGTCTATGGGGAGCTGAAAAAGAAGGGTATTATGGGGCCGAAGCTCTGACTCTGTCTACGGGTCTCTATTTAACCCTAATCACTTCCGTCGCGCTTTCTTTCCCAGGAGTGGATAAAGTCTTCCCAACATTTTTCTGTCATCGGGGCAAGTTTGTGAAAACTTTTCGCCCAAAAGTTGTCGTTGTGCCAAGGGAATGGTTTTAATGTTCTTTCCTAAATTCTTACGGTGGTTGCGATGCTCAGGGCTGTCTTCTCCGATTTCGTCGGCACGCTCATAACGAAGGAGGGTGAAAACGTCACCCACCAGAACATCGTGAGGGAAGTCCTCAGAAAGGCCGAGAGAGAAGACCTAGACTACCTGCGGGTGTGGGAGGAGTACGAGGCCGAAAGCTCTGCCCTCTTCAAAGGGCTCGCCGGCAAGCCCTACGTTAAAATCAGGGACATCGACACCGAGGCCATGCGCAGGGTGGCCGGGCGCTACGGCTTTACCGTTCCCGAGGACTTCTGGGAGATAAGCGTCGCCATGCACGAAAAATACGGAAAGCTCTTCGACGATGCCTTTGAGACCATCAAGGCCCTCAAAGACCTCGGCCTCCATGTTGGAATAATCACCGACTCGGACAACGACTACATAGAGGCCCACTTGAAGGCACTCGGTATCTATGACCTCTTTGACTCGATAACCACCAGCGAGGACGCCGGCTACTACAAGCCTCATCCAAGGCCTTTCCAGCTTGCCCTGGAGAAAGCGGGGGTTGAAGCCAGTGAAGCCCTCTACGTCGGTGACAACCCTGCCAAGGACTGCGTTGGAGCGAAAAGCGTCGGTATGATGAACGTCCTCCTCGACCCGAACGGGGCGAAGAGGGAGCTCTGGGGCAACTGTGACTTCATCGTCTCAAAGCTGAGTGAAGTCGTCGAAATCGCGAAGGGGCTGCTGGAAAAATGAGGGGTCGGTAACGGCAGGGCTCTTCATCGGCGAGGCCTCGCCTAGCGAAATTTTCGTCATCCCCCTTCTTTTTCACTCCTTGAGCCTCTGGTAGGTGGCATAGAGCCTCTGGAAGACGGTTATCCACGCCAGAACCGCAACGGCGTAGACACCGTACTCAACATGGCCGAACAGCGCGGTTATGATTATTATCAGCAGCCGCTCCGCCCTCTCGGCTATGCCGATGGCCAGCCTTCCGGAGCCGGCAAGCTCTGCCCTGCAGCGCTCGTAGCTCACCAGGTAGCTCCCCATGAAGGCTATGAAGGCGACGCGCCAGTCAACGAGGTTCCCGAGGGCTATTCCAAAGAGCACGGCGCCGTCGCTTATCCTGTCAAAGGTGGAGTCGAGGAATGCCCCAAAGCGGCTCGTCTTTCCGGTTAGCCTTGCGAGCGTCCCGTCGAGGGCGTCTATCAGCGAGCCAACGAGCAGAACAACTGCCGCGGTGAGCTGTTCGCCGCGGTAGAAGAGGTAAGCGCCGGCGAGACTTATCAGCAGGCCTACAACGGTTATCTGATTGGGCGTA
>DRGF01000144.1 GCA_011050175.1 Thermococcus sp.
AAAAATATGTCCTCCACTTTTCCCTCCGGACTTCCCTACGCTCCTGGGGGGAGTGTTTCCTCGCGGCAGGACTAATCCGGAGCGTTATGACGTCCCCGTACGGGGCGAGGAGCTTTCGCAGGTACCCCATCTCACCAGCCCGCTCGAGCAGGACAATGATGTCCGGCCTAACGAGTTCGGCCTTGAGGCGCTTCAGCTCAGCCCCAATCCCAGTGATAAATCCGGTGGTGTCTATCAGGACGACGTCCGCCCTTTCGGAGGCGATATCCGCGAGCCTCTTGACTCCCACCACCATCTCGCCGATGTACTGGCCAGGTGTGGTCGTCCCTATGAAGTAGTGAGCGTACCCCCTGAGTTCACTCGGGCTGGAAAACGGCCCCTCCACAAAGGCGAAGCTAACCGTTGCTGGCGGGAGGATTCCCTTCTGGCCAACGTCGCTGTCCACAATCGCGACCTTAAAACCCCTCTCAGCCAGGCCGTTGGCCAGGAACGTGAGGAGTGTCGTCTTACCGCTGTCGGTTCCCCCAACGAGCATAACCCGAAGGGGCCGGCCTCTTGAGGACAGTTCATCGAGAAGGACAAAACGATCCTCAGGGACGTCCGTGGTGTATCCCGCCTTGTTCATGGAAACACATTGGAAGAATAAATTAAAAAAATAACTGCGGCACATCCCGAAACGACCTGAAATCTCAGATGATAACAAGTTCTCGCGAGGAGAACGTCTGGAATTGTACAACGAAAAGACTTATAAATATGTTATATACCACCGAATACGGGCCAGCAAAATTTGACATTGGCCTGCAAAACCATTGATTTAGACAAACTCAAAAACGGGAGACCTGCAAAGGAGGTTTAAAAATGGAGGAGAAAACAACGCTCACTCCAAGGCAGATCAAACTGCTCAGGAAGTTCTACGAGGAAGGGAAGACAATAGAAGTTCACACCGTTGAAAAGACCCAGGATGAACTCGCTGAAGAGCTCGGAATTACAAGACAGGCACTGAGCAACCACCTCAAGGTTCTCAAGGAGCTCGGTTACATAAGAACCGGAAGGGGTTTTATAGACCTCACCGATAAGGCCCTCAGCCTCCTCGGCGAGAAGAAGGGGGACGTCTTTGTCTTTGTGAGGATAGAACCCACAAAGAGGAAGCAGGTCTACGACCACATCAAAAAGCTCAAGATAAAGAAGATATACCGCGTTACCGGAGACATAGACCTCATAATAGAGGCAGATAAAACCAGGCTCGACGAGATACTGGAGGACATATCCTCACTCGACGGTGTCAAGGAGACCATCACCCACATCGTTCTGGAGGTTCTCTGAGCTTTTTCTTTCCCTCAGCTTCTTCTCCATCAGCAACCTGAGCCCATCGAGGTTCTTTCCGAACTTCGCTGAAATCGGCACAAACGTCTCGGGTATCGCACTGTAAGGGACTCCAAACTTCTCAGCGAGGAAGTTTATGGTCTTCTGGACGTTCCTTACCTTGTCCATCTTGTTGACGGCAACTATTGTGGGAATCTTCAGCTCCTGGAGGAAAGCATAGAACTCAACGTCTATCGGGATCTCTCCGCGCTTCTCCCAGCGCTCTATTATCTCCGGGGCGGCTTTTCCATCAATCACCAAGACGGCCAGCTCTATTTCATCCGCGTTGTCCTCTATGAAGTGGACTATCTCGTCCTTGACCTTCTCCTGCTTCGCCTTTGGAACACCGCTCATGAAGCCGAAGCCGGGCATGTCAACAATCTTTCGGTTCCGCCAGTTTACCTCGACGGGCTTTCTCGTAACCCCTGGCCTCTTGCCCCTCTTTACCCACTTGCCAGTCAGACGGAAGATGAGCGTGCTCTTCCCAACGTTCGAACGTCCCACGAATATTATCATCTCTCTCACCGTAAAAGATTGAAAATTATCTGTTTATAAGGGTTGGCGGAAAGGTTAAGTAGATAAAACTACAAACCTCAACGGTGGTGTTTTATGGCAGAGGGCGGCGAAACCAAGGCTAATCAGCTTATTAACAAGTTTGTCATATCCCTGACCGAGGGAAAGATACTGGGCTTTGTGAACGATATAAACGTCGAGGTTGAGGGTGACCAGTTCTACTTCATCCTCAAGATGAAAGAAGTGGAGAACCTCGTAAAGGCTCAGGGCATGTTCTCCAGCGAGAAGAAGCTAAAGATAAGGCCGGACGATATAGTTAATGTTGGCCCGGACGTCATAATCCTCGGAAACGGTAAAGTCCCACCTCTCAGGGAGATAGAGAGGCTCGCCCAGATAGCCGACGAGTACAACAACCTCGTGAGGGAGCTCGAAGCCAAGGAAAGGCTCATAGAGAAACTCAAAGAGGAGAACTACGCACTCACCAAGCAGCTTGAGGAACTTCAGCACGAACTCAGAAAGCTGCAGATCATGAAGGACGACTTTGAACACCTCAAGGAGCAGCTGGTAAGGCAGGAGGGCCAGCTCGAGATGGCCAAAGAATACATACGGCTCCTGGAAGGCCTCAGACACGACATAGACAAGATAAAGGAGGACGTTGACAGACTCCTCCAGACCCAGCTCGAAGAAGTTGTCAGGGGAATAATCAATGACGAGCTGAACGCAAGAGGATTAAAGAAGACGGGCCTGATTTAACCGAAGATTTGCGAACCGAAGGCGTGCAGAAGTATCTCCACAGCCACGAGTATGAGCGTCAATCCTATGACGCCCCTCGGGCTTATCTTTACCGCCCTGGTGTCCTCGTCAAAGAACCTCATGAGACCCGCACCGGTCGGGGGAAGTGTGGCCTTTTCCTTTGCCATTTCTCTCACCTCTTAGAGTAGCTACCACGAGGTAAGTATAAAAAAGTTTTGATAGGGAGAAACTTTTTAAAAGGTAACCCACAGCCCATGGTGGATAAGGGGTTTCCCCAATGAATCCCGCTAATGACATAGGAGGTGGGAGGAAATGGCGACCTTTAAGCTCGTTATATCCAACCCTAAGAACGGGATAGCAAAGCAGGTCGAGATAAGCGGCGAAGAGGCCGAGAAGCTTATAGGAAAGCGCATAGGAGACGAGATGCCGGCGAGCGAGCTCGGGCTCAACCTCACCGAGATATTCGGCGAGGAGATACCGGGCGACGCCAAGCTCAGAATAACCGGTGGCACCGACAAGGACGGCTTCGCCATGAGGCCCGACGTCCACGGCCCAAGGAGAGTCAAGATCCTCGTCTCAAAGGGCCCCGGCTTCAGGCCTAAAGAGAAGGGCGAGAGGAGGAAGAAGACCGTCAGGGGCAACACCATCAGCCCCGAGATCGTCCAGATCAACATGAAGCTCATCTTCTGAGCTTCTCTCCCCTTTTGCTTCTGTTCTGGGATAATTTAAAATTCTCAAATTGCATACCGCAAAACGGACATCGGGATTCCGCTTCAGCCCGGTGGCAGAGTTCAAGACACTATGATAATGTAAATGTAACACTGAATGAAGAAACCTTAATAAGCGTCCACTATTTCTAACCCTTAGGGGTGAGAGAAGATGGCAAAGAAGAAGGAGTTTAGACAGGCCGAGGTTAACATCGGAATGGTTGGTCACGTTGATCACGGCAAAACGACCCTTACCAGGGCCCTGACCGGTATCTGGACTGACACTCACAGCGAGGAGCTGAGAAGGGGAATTACAATCAAGATAGGCTTCGCCGATGCGGAGATGAGGAAGTGCCCGAGCTGCGGCAAGTACTCAACCTCTCCGGTATGTCCCTACTGCGGCCACGAGACCGAGTTCGAGAGGAGGGTTTCCTTCATAGACGCCCCCGGCCACGAGGCGCTCATGACGACGATGCTCGCCGGTGCATCCCTCATGGACGGTGCCGTTCTCGTCATAGCGGCCAACGAGGGTGTGATGCCCCAGACAAGGGAGCACCTCATGGCCCTCCAGATAGTCGGCAATAAGAACATCGTCATAGCCCTCAACAAGATAGAACTCGTGGACAGGGAGAAAGTCATGGAGCGCTACCAGGAGATAAAGGAGTTCGTTAAGGGCACCGTCGCCGAGAACGCCCCGATAATCCCGATTTCGGCCCTCCACGGCGCGAACGTTGACGTTCTCCTCGCGGCAATAGAAGAGTTCATACCGACGCCGGAGCGCGACCCGAACAAGCCCCCGAAGATGCTCGTCCTGAGGAGCTTTGACGTCAACAAGCCGGGAACCCCGCCGGAGAAGCTCGTCGGCGGCGTCATAGGCGGTTCTATAGTCCAGGGCAAGCTCAGGGTTGGAGACGAGATAGAGATTCGCCCGGGAGTCCCCTACGAGGAGCACGGCAGGATAAAGTACGAGCCCATAACGACAGAGATAACCTCCCTCCAGGCGGGAGGAAGGTTCGTCGAGGAGGCATATCCGGGCGGACTCGTCGGCGTTGGAACCAAGCTCGACCCGTACCTCACCAAGGGCGACCTCATGGCCGGAAACGTCGTAGGAAAGCCCGGCCAGCTCCCGCCGGTGTGG
>DRGF01000190.1 GCA_011050175.1 Thermococcus sp.
ATCCATCGAGTCGTAGGTGCTCAGGACGGGGGCTATGTCGCCTTTGGAATAGAGGAGCTTTCCAAAGCTCGAAACCCCTTCGGGCCCGGTGTTCAGGACGCTGTAGGCAGCGTTGCTCTTGAATACTGGAACGGATAGGGGCATGATCATTATCGAGATTCCAACGATAAGCATTATGGCGTAAAAAGCCCTGTTCATAGCTCCTCCCTCACGAAGGCCTTTACTATGGCCGTTGCAACACTTCTCACTCCATCAATCACTTCCCTCGCGCCTAGCTTCTTCTTCCCGTAAAATGCAACCTCGTGAAGAATCGTCGCCCTCTTAAGCTCCGGGAAAAAGCTCTCGCCCTTAAATCTCCCGAGAAGTTCCCTCGGGGTTATCGATTTCGGAAGGCTGTAGAGCCTCCTTAAAAAGCCGTAAAGGAAGCGGTATGACCTCACAACGTCCGGCTTCCCTTCACCAACCTCAACGCCCTCCCCTTCCCGTTTTTCTTCTGGCTCTTTCTCAGCGGCCAGGGCCTTTGGCCTCCTCGTGAGAAGCCTGTAGCCAGCGAAGCCCAGGATCAAAAGGCCAGCGAAGATGAGAAGCCTCCACAGGTAGTTGTACGGGACGGCCTGAACCTCAACTACGTTGGAGACGCTCTCGGCGAACCTCTCGTTCCCCGGGAACCTAACGTAGACGGTGTGCTTTCCCTTCCCAAAGCGGAGCGATAAGGTGAAGTTGCCCCCGGCATAAATCGTCTCGGTGGGCTCGTCGTCAACGTAGACCTCAAGGGGTATGGTTTCCGACGTTCCGTTCACGTAGCCCGGAATCCTGACTTCCTCGCCTTCCCTAGCTTCCCCTTCAAAGAACAGCCTTATCGTTAGACGTGGCTTGGGTGGAAGAAGTGTTAACCTTGTGACTGCCCCGTTGTACTCCCTGTCGCCGGGGAAAAATATCGTTGCATTCTTCTCCTCGGGAAGTTCACCGAGTTCAAAGGTGAATGTGCCGTTCCCGTCTGTGAAGGACGCGTAACTCCTCCCATCAATCTCAATGAATACCATCTTTCCGGGGAGGGCGTTCCCGAAATAGTCGAGCAGGTGACCTTCTACAGACACTTTAACCCCGGTCTTCTCGGTTGCTATTATCCGGGTCGGTATCTTCTGAACCTCCACCAGAATTACGTTCGAAGTCACCAGCCTGCTCCCGTTCACCGCTTGGGCGTATACCTCGTAGAGGCCGGTTTTATCGAAAGAGTAGCGGAACCTGAAGCCCCCGTCTATTATTTCAGGCTGGTATGGGACGTTGTTTATCACAACTCTTACATCCTCAAGCCCCAGCGTGTAGCCGTAGAAGGTGACGTTCTCGTAAAGGAACGGGCTCTCCTTTGACGCGAATATCGAGAACTCCTCCGGAGCGGCCAGCCTGTTTAGATTCTCCTCGTACCTCTCAATAAGCCTCGCCAGCTCTTCAAGGGGCCCGTAGGTCTCCGAGAGGTCGAAGCTCAGACTCTCGCCGTTCTCACCGGTCAGGCTTATCCCCGAGATGCGGCCCAGGAGGGAGTAGATATCGTCCATGGAAGACTTCATCAGGATTAAGTTAGTCCTCGCCCCCACGAAGTCCCCGTTTTCCAGGCGCTCCAGAAACTTCTGGTGGCTCGAGGAGAGCGTAAAAGCGGCCTCGCCGAGGCCCTTGAAGTAGTAGGCGAGCTTAACTGCAGAGGGCTGAATCCCGAGGGAGCCGTACCTCACGGCCTCCTCCGCTGTAACGTTCGCTATCGAATAAAAGGACTCGGCTTTAGTCACGGTGCCGTTTTCCCCGTTAACGATGCCCTCAACGATCGAGTTAAAATCGCTCAGCATCCTGTTGAAGTAGAGGTAGACACCGTAATCGTTGCCCTCGGCCCGAGAATAGTCCTCTGCGTAAGCAACCCCCGAGAGAAGTATTACCGCCATCAGAACTGAAACGAAGACCCTCCCCCTCATTTTTACCCGCGCATGTTTCACAAGATAAATCTTTTAAACTTAGTGGTGCCTTATAACGCGGGGTAAAAATGGAGCTGAAGTACATCGTGAGCGCGGCACTGGGGATTTCTGGCGGGGCGCTTGCCTTGAAGGGATTTCTGGATGTTAATCAAAGCTACATTAACCTGGGAATCGCCGGGATGTTTCTGGCTGCAGTCATCCTCACCCTTAAATCCTCGGAGTACGTGAAGAAAGAGTCGCTGGAGGTTCTCCTAAACTCCCAAAAAGGGCTCCTTAAGTCCCTTCTAAGCAACCTGAGGCTCGATGGGAAGGCCGTTTACCTGCCCCCCTACGAGAACCTGCCCTGGGGCGGGATCTTCGTCCCCCTCCACGAGGATTTTGACTTGGATCCGGCGAGGCTTGACGAGGAGACCTTCTTCCTGACCGACACGCCGGATGAGAAGTCGATGGGCCTTTTAATGACCTCTTTGGGGACTGCCCTCCTCGAAAAGTACGAGGAGCACCTGGAGGCACCCATTAGTAGCGTCCCCGAGCTGGAGGCTTCAGCGGGTTCCGTCTTGAAAGCTTTGGGACTGGCGAGCAGAGTCCACATAGAGGAGAACGAGGACGAGATTAGGGTAGTCATCACGCCCGAGATTTCCTGCAGTCCAGATGAATGCGAGAAAGCTCCATGTCCCCTATGTGCCTCCGTCCTCCTCGGCCTGGCAAAGGCGACGGACAACCTCATAGGCGTGGAGAGCTTTGAGAAGAAGGACTACGGCGTCGAGATAAGGGCCAGAAAGCTCGGGGGAGTCGAGGAATGGATGTAGAGGACTACATTCTGCTCTTCCTGTCGGGGTGGGTTCTCGTCTCCGCGCTGGCCACCGGAAGCGTGGACGTGTTCCTCACGTTAACCCTGATAGGACTTCTAATAACCCTCGAAGTTGGGAGCCTGTTCCTGAGCAGGGAGCAGAAGGAGAGCCTAAAACCGCTTGTCGAGCTCCTACTCGTGGTGTTCGCCATAGTGGTGATGAAGAAGGTCTATGAAGTTCTGAGCGGGTGACGTTAAGCCAGAAAAGCAGGATACCAATCGAAAAATATAAATATCCCAAAACAGGATAATCCTGTTGGTGGATTATGAATGAAATTCTATAACAGAGAGAGGGAACTTGAAGCTCTGGAAAAAAGCTTTGGCCTTACTGATACCAGGTCTTCGCTGGTCATAATCACGGGCAGGCGCAGAATTGGGAAAACAAGACTTGTTAAGGAATTTTTCTCAAGGAAAAACATCCCGTACCTTGACTTCTTTGTCTCGGTTAAGGAGGAGCGCCTTCTGCTGGAGGATTTTCGGGAGGAGATTGAAGAAAAACTCGGCTATTCTCCCAAATTCGAAAGTTTTGAGGATTTCATGAACTTCCTGTTCCGGACACAGGATAGGACAGCCGTGTTTTTTGACGAATTTCAGAACTTCCTGAAGATAAACCCCTCCATAGTTCATGACTTCCAGAAATTCTGGGACAGGTATAAGGAGGACAAAAAGTTCTTCATAGTGCTTTCTGGCTCTTACATCGGGATGATGCGAAAAGTGTTCCTCCTCCGAAGGTCACCGCTGTACGGGAGGAGCGACCTTTACATAGACCTCAAACCATTAAAACCGGGCACGGTCTTTCAGATGCTCGACGACATGGGTGTGAAAGACTTTGAGGAAAAAATAAAGTTCTACGGTGTTTTTGGCGGCGTGCCGAAGTACTACGAATATCTTGAGCTCTTCAAAGAAGAGAATTTCTTTGATTTTCTGGAGCAGATGCTCAGGTTTTCATCGATCCTCCAGAGCGAGGGCGAGGCCCTTCTCATAGAGGAGTTCGGGAGGGCCCACAAAATATACTTCTCTATACTCGAGGCAATTGCAAGCGGCAGAAACACACTCGTGGAGATAGCGAACGCAATTTCACAGAAACCAACGACCATAACGAAATACCTGAAATCCCTTGAAGATTATTTCAACTTGATTTCGAGAGAAAAGCCTGTTCTAGAAAAGAGGGCCAAAAAGTCCCGCTATATTATTAGTGACTACTTCCTAAACTTCTGGTTCACGTTCATACGAAAAAACCAGGGTTTGGTTGAAACTGAAAACTATGATGCTCTAATAAAGAAGATAGAGACCAATTTCCCGACATATTTCGGCAGGATATTCGAGAGAGTCGTCAGGGACATTCTGGTCGAACTGAACCAAAGAGGTGTTGTGGAGTTTGAGGAGATAGGGCCCCAGTGGGGCAAGGCCAGGAAAGGCAGCTACGAGATTGATCTCGTCGGTATAAAAGGCGATAAGGCTTTGTTCGTTGAAGTGAAGTGGCGGGACGGCGTTAATGCCGAGGCCATCCTCAATGACCTGAAGGAAAAGGTAGATTTAACCAAATGGAAAGGCAAAAAAGAGTTTCTAATCATTGCGAAGAGCTTCAAAAAGAGGGCCGATGGCGCAATCTGCTGGGATTTA
>DRGF01000086.1 GCA_011050175.1 Thermococcus sp.
AAGGCCGCCCAGCTGAGGCCCCTGCCCTTCAAGAGGAAGGTTTCGGACGTCTGGCGCCTGTACGGCGTCCAGTCAAGCATGGAGGAAGTTGAAGACTTTAACTATGAACTCGGGAAGTGGTGAAAATGGCAAAGGTTAGGGTCATCGTTGATGGTGTTGAGTACGAAGTTGAAGTCGAAGAGCTCGGAGGCGGCCGCTTTAAGGTCGCCTTTGAGGACAAGGAGTACACCATCGAAGCTAAGGGGCTTGGAATCGACGTGGGTGCCCTGAGCGCCGCTCCTGCTCCGAGTGCTCCGGCTGTTCCGAGTGCCCCAACTCCGGCTCCTGCTCCGGCTCCAGTTGCTCCGAGTGCCCCAACTCCAGCGCCGGCTGCAGCGGGTGAGGGTGCCGTGACGGCCCCAATGCCGGGCAAGATTCTCAGGATACTCGTGAAGGAGGGCGAGCAGGTTAAGACGGGTCAAGGACTCCTCGTGCTCGAAGCAATGAAGATGGAGAACGAGATTCCCGCACCAAAAGACGGTGTCGTAAAGAAAATCCTCGTCAAAGAAGGCGACACCGTCGACACCGGACAACCACTCATAGAACTCGGGTGAGGACAAATGGCTGGACTGGCAGAGTCAATAGTTACTTTCTTCAATGGGACGGGACTGCTCAACCTGACGGTCGGCAACATCATAATGATAGTCGTCGGCCTGGTCCTAGTGTACCTGGCCATCCGTTACGAGATGGAGCCCCTCCTGCTCCTTCCAATAGGCATAAGCGCCGTGCTGGTGAACATTCCGCTCGGCCACCTCGCCAACTGGCCGGTAGCCCCAAACCTGCCCGAGGAGATAGCCGAAAACATCTTCGCAACGCTGAGCTACCTGAACCAGCATTACGGCCACCCGGGCCTCTTTGACATAATCTACTACACCCTCGTGAGGACGGAGATAGTGCCGCTCCTGATATTCTTCGGCCTCGGAGCCATGACCGACTTCGGTCCGATGATAGCAGACCCCAAGACCGCTCTCATGGGTGCGGCGGCACAGATCGGTGTGTTCATAGCAATGCTCACCGCCCTTGCCCTCGGTTTCAACCTTCACCAGGCGGCAAGTATCGGTATCATCGGTGGCGCCGATGGGCCGACGACGATATACCTCACCACCAAGCTCGCCCCGGAGATACTTGCGGCCACTGCGGTCGCTGCATACAGCTACATGAGCCTGGTTCCGCTGATTCAGCCCCCGATCATAAAGGCCCTCACCACCAAAGAGGAGAGAAAAATCAGAATGGAACAGCTCAGGCCCGTGTCCAAGAGGGAGAAGATAATCTTCCCAATAGTTAGCATGATCGTCATCAGCCTCCTCGTTCCGAGCGCCGCTCCGCTTGTGGGTATGCTCATGATAGGCAACCTCTTCCGCGAGAGCGGTGTCGTCGAGAGGCTCAGCAAAGCCGCCCAGGAAGAGCTCATGAACATCGTCACCATCTTCCTCGGCCTCGGTGTTGGCTCCACAATGAGGGCAGACAGCTTCCTGACGCCGGAGACCCTCAAGATACTCAGCCTCGGTGTGGTCGCCTTCGCCAGCGCCACCGCGGGAGGAGTGCTCTTCGGAAAGCTCATGATGAAGCTCTCTGGAGGCAGGATAAACCCGATGATAGGAGCGGCCGGTGTTTCAGCCGTTCCGATGTCGGCCAGGGTCGTCCAGAGGATAGCGAGCGAAGAAGACCCCGGAAACTTCATCCTCATGCACGCCATGGGACCGAACGTTGCTGGTGTTATCGGAACCGCCGTTGCCGCGGGTGTTTTCCTTTCAGTTCTGGCGGGTTAAGCCCCCTAACTTTTTTCCTCACTTTTTTGTGAATTGTTAATGAAAAGCTTAAAATAGGGGGAGGGCGCTTTAACTTAAAGCGGTGGTGAATAAAATGCGTGCGAAGACTTTGATGACCCCAGACCCAGTGGTCATAAAGCTCCCGGCCACTAGGGAATACGCCCTCGAGCTCTTCAGGAAACACAAAGTAAGGTCATTTCCTGTAGTAAACAAAGAGGATAAGCTTGTTGGGATAATAAGTATCAAGCGTGTTATGCTGCACCCTGACGAAGAGCAGCTGGCAATGCTCGTCAGGAGGAACGTCCCCACAGTAAAGCCAGACGATGACCTTAAGAAGGCCGTCAGGGCCATGCTGAAGGATGACTACAGACGCGTAGTGGTAGTTGACGATGACGAGCATGTCGTTGGAATACTGACGGTAGGAGACATCGTGAGACGTTATCTGGCCAAGAACGAGAAGCTGAAGAGTGTTACGATAGAAGACTATTACCAGAAGAACGTCGGCGTTGTCTGGAGGGGAACGCCGCTTAAGGCCGCTTTAAAGGCACTCCTCCTCTCAAACACGATGGCACTCCCCGTCATCGACGACGAGGGCAGTCTCATCGGAATGGTCGATGAGACCGACCTCCTCAAGGACAGCGAAGTCATAAGGGTTATGAAGAGCACCGCCCTGTCAGCTTCCAGTGAGGAGGACTGGATACTCGAGAGCAACCCAACGCTCCTCTTTGAGAAGGCCGAACTCCAGCTGCCGAAGAAACCCGTTGAACACATAATGAACCCTGAAGTTGTCGTTGCGACACCGCACATGAACGTCTATGACGTCGCCCAGAAGATGGTCAAGTATGAGATAGAGCAGCTGCCCGTCATCAGGGGCGAGGGCGAGCTAGTAGGCATCGTCAGGGACATGGACATCATAAAGGTGATCCTGGCCAAGTGAAAGTGATTTAAGTCTCTTTTCTTCCCTTCTTACGGTGATGTTCGTGAGAGATGTGAAGCTCTCGCTCTTTGGTTTTGGGAACGTTGGGCAGGCAGTTGCACGCGTTCTCATCAGCAAGGAGGCGTTTTTCCGTAAGAAATACGGGCTGAATTTCAGGGTAGTGAGCGTAGCGGATACGAGTGGAGTGGTGTGGCTTCCGGAGGGAGTAGACCTTAGGGAGGCCCTCCTTGTCAAGGAGAACTTCGGAAAACTATCCGCATGGACAAACGACTACGAGGTTTACAACCTCACACTGGAGGAAGCGGTGAGAGAGATAGACGCGGACATAGTTGTTGACGTAACCAACGATGGGAACGCCCATGAATGGCACCTCGCCGCACTGAAGGACGGGAAATCCGTGGTCACAAGCAACAAGCCGCCGCTGGCCTTCCACTACGCCGAACTTACGAAAGAGGCAAAAAAGAGAAACCTCCCATACCTCTTCGAGGCGACCGTGATGGCCGGAACGCCAATCATCGGGCTCCTCCGCGAGAACCTGCTCGGCGATTCGGTGAGGAGAATAAAGGCCGTCCTGAACGCGACGACGACGTTTATCCTCAGCAGAATGGAGCAGGGGATTGACTTCGAGAAGGCAGTAAAGCAGGCGCAGGAGCTTGGTATAGCCGAGAGGGACCCGAGCGGAGACGTTCTGGGAATTGACGCAGGCTACAAGGCCACGATTCTCCACTGCGTTGCATTCAAGCCGATAACCTTCGACGAGATTTCGGTTAAGGGCATCGCCGAGGTCACAGTTGACGAGGTTAAGATGGCCCTTTCAAATGGGAAGCGGGTTAGGCTCGTCGCGACCGTGGAAGAAGGGAACGTGAGGGTAGCCCCCGAGGAAGTATCTGGGCCGTTAGCGGTTTCCAGCAACGAGAACGTCGCCTTGATCGAGAGCGACCTCCTCGGCGAGCTCCTCATTAAGGGGGCGGGGGCAGGCCTAAAGGAGACAGCGAGCGGCGTTGTCAGCGACATCGTGAAGGCCTCGTTGAAGTTAAGGTAGTCTGTACTTCTTCCCCTCAATTTCCACTATCAGTACCGCTCCAAGCCAGTGCGGTTTGTGGTAAAACCTAACACGGAGTCCGCAGACAGTCGTTTCAGTTGGCTCCTCTATTAGAATCTCCCGTGAGGTGTACCCGTCCTCGATGATTGCGACTTTCCTTAGGCCGTCGTGGGCAAAAATCTCGCAGACCTTGCCGTTGTGTTCTACCCTAAGGACGGGAGTTCCCCACACAGCCTGGCTTATGAGTGGCCCCACAACAAAGCTTCCCAGGAGCACATAAAAGAGGGCAGAATCAACCCCAAGAATCATAAGGAACAGGGCAAAAACAAAGATTGCGAGTCCAACAGTAATCCTAAGAAATGATGTTTTGAGCTCCCTGCGCCGGGTTTTTTTAACCGTTACCATCAAATTCCCTATTAAAATTCAACCTCGATGAGTTAAAAAGCTTTGCCCAAACCTTTTTATTCCATCCTCCAAGCATTTGCCAGGTGAAACCATGGAGCACGTGATAGCGCTCCACCAGGTCTATGCGGAGTTGATATTCAGGGGACTGAAAACGGTGGAGCTCAGGAAGAGCAGGGCGTTCAACGAGGGGGACGTCGTCTTTCTC
>DRGF01000142.1 GCA_011050175.1 Thermococcus sp.
GGTTGACGTTGTTAGGGAACTCATGAGGATTGAGAAGAAGCTTGAGCATATAGAGCGGCTCCTGAACGAGTTGCTTGAGGTGGAGGAGGGCTATGCTATAATGAAGCTCTCGGAGGAATCCCTAAGGGACTTTCTTGAAGACGAACCGGACCTTTATTCTGAGGAAGACCTTAAGGTGAGATACAGATGAAGGGAAAGGTAGTCCTCGTGCCGTTTCCGTTTACAAGCCTAAAGGGCACTAAACTTCGTCCCGCCCTTGTGCTGTTTGAAGACAGAACCGACGTTACACTCGCCTTTATCTCCTCAAGGGTTGAGCACTATAACTCCAAAACTGACGTTCTAATCGAACAGGCCCATCCCGAGTTTCACTTAACTGGCCTTAAAGTTTCATCTTTTGTTCGGCTCACAAAGATAGCGACAGTTCAGAAGGATATCCTTATCGGCGAGCTTGGAGAAATTGGGCCGCTTCTCAAAAAGGAGATAAATCAAAAGATATGTTCACTTTTGGGGTTTGAACCATGAGAAAGAAGCTCGCCCTCATAAGTCTCGACGGGAACGGGGTCTACAACCTGAAGCACATGCCTTTCCTGAGCGAGCTTGCTGAAAGCGGTGAGTTCGCGGTGGTTGACTCCATCTTTCCAACGCTCACGGACTTAGTTCACACCAGCGTGATGACAGGGGAGTGGCCGAAAGACCACGGGGTCGTCGAGAACGGCTACTACGACCGGCTTAGCGACAGGAAGGTCAACTTCTACGACTACGAGGTGGCCTTTAATCCCCACAGGGTCATTAAGGCCCCGACCATTGTTGACATCCTGAGGGGACGGGGCATCAGAACCGCCAGCGTCTCAGGCTACACTATGCCGCCGTTCAGTGGGACCGATGTGAGGATATTCCCCCCATTCTTCGCGGGCGACAAGATGTATCGGCAACACGGCCGCGACTGGAGGAAGGACGTTTGGGTACTGAACTCTGCCATCTATCTCTATGAGGAGTGCAGGCCGGATTTGCTGCTGGTCCACTTCGCCTCGGTTGACGGTATGAGCCATGATCACGGACCCCTGAGTGAAGGCGCGCTCAAGGCAGTGGAAACCGTCGATACGGCCGTCAGGACCCTGTGGGAGAGGCTGAAGGACGAGTACGCATTCATAATCTTCGCCGACCACGGGCAGGAAGAGGTTCATACATGGGTCAACCTGCGGGTTTACCTCAGAAAGCACGGGATCGAGACGCTGCGCGTTTCCTCTGGAGGGGGCGTTCACGTCTATCTAAGAAACCCGAACGAGGCGGAGGATGCTTTTGAAGTTCTGAGAAAGGCTCCAGGCGTTGGGGCTGTCTTCTTCCGCGAGGATCTGGAGCACCTCAACAGCCCGAACAGCGGTGAGCTGATAGTATCCGCCAAACCCGGCTACTGGTTCTGCTCACACAGGATGTGCAAGGGCATAAAGGGCGTGAGCCACTGGGTCAAGGGAATGCACGGGTCAATGAACGAACCAGTAAGGAAAGTCCCGCTGATCCTCTGGGGATTTGAGAAGGTTGAGCTCGAAGAGCCGAGCCTCATGGACATAGCACCGACTGTGCTGGAGTTCTTCGGCATAGAAAAGCCTGCGAACATGGTGGGGAAGAGCCTGCTACGGTGAAAACAGAACCCAATTTTCTCTACTGGAAACAGAACACATCCCTTACTGCTTTTTAGTCCCAGAACTCTGAAATGGATATGAAATTGAGAAGAGGGTAGAAGAAACCAGCCCTCAGCGTGAGGACTGGGCAATCCTCTCGATCTCTTCCTTCTTGCTGTAGGCAAAGCTCTTCGGGTCCCTGTTGGCAGCGGCAATTATCTCCTCGGCAAGGGCCTGGGCGTAGCTGGTCTTGTTGCGGTAGCACTTGGCCGAAGCACCGAGGGCGAGGTTCTTGAGGGCTATGTCGAGCCTCCTGAGCGGGGAAACATCAACGGCCATGTGGTAGCGGATTCCACCGAAGGCGATGGTGGTGGTGTCCTCCCTCGGGGCAGAGTTCTCGAGGGCCCTGACGAGAACCTGGATCGGGTTCTCCTTCGTCCTCTTCTCGATGATCATGAAGGCCTCCTTGACGACCTCGTAGGCCTTCATCTTCTTGCTCATGAGGGAGCGGTGCTCTCTCCTCATGAAGTGGCCACCGACCTTGTGGCCGCTGGCACCGCTGCGCATGACCTTGTTGATGAGCCTCTCAACGATGTGGACGTTGGCCTTGCCGAAGGACTTCTTGGCATGCCTTCCGTGGCTGTGCGGGAGGATCCTTGCGTCGAGGTTTATGTAGGGCCTGAGGGACGGGTCGTTCACGACGACGTCCTCAACGCTCCACCTGCCCATGACCTTGAGCTCCTTCGGGATGAAAAAGCGCTCTGTAAGCGGCTTGGCCATTCACTTCACCTCCTCGGCTTCTCCTTCCTTCCCTTGACGAGCTCCTTGAGGGAGACCCTGTTGACCTTGACGACCTTGTACCTGATTCCTGGGATATCACCCATTGAACCACCCTTTGGACCACCGATTCCCTCGATGATGACCTCGTCGTGCTCGTCGATGTGGTTTATAGCACCGTCACCAGGGGTGAAGGCGGTAACGACCTTACCGTTCTTGATGAGCTGAACCCTGACGGCCTTACGCATAGCCGAGTTCGGCTGCTTAGCCTCGACGGCTATCTTCTCAAGGACGATTCCCTTGGCCTGCGGCGCTCCCTCAAGCGGGTCGCTCTTCTCCTTGAGCCTGAGGACTTTCCTCTTGTACCTGATGTCACTCCAGCGGAACTTCTTCCTCTTGAGCTTGAGCTTCCTTCCGGCAAACTCTCCATACGGGGCCTTCTTTCCAGCCATGATCATCACCTCAAATTATGACCACATCATGGATACCGTGGTGTCTCTCCATCAACTCTTTCACGAGGTTGATGTTCTGGCCGCCCTTTCCGATGGCGCGCGGCTTGTCGCGCGGGCCGATGTCAAGGAGGGCGACCTTCTTACCATCACGCTTCTCAGTGACGTGAATCTTTTTAACCTTAACTCCAAGGCTCTTATAAATGTTCCTCAGGAACTCTTCGGGGTTCTCGGAGTGCTCGATGAGTTCTATCTCCTTCCCGAGCATGTTCTGAACGCGCTTGACGTTGGCTCCCTTCTTTCCGAGGGCCAGTCCCATCTCGCCCTTCTTGATGACGTATATGAGCCTGTTCCTGTTGGTGTCTATGAGACAGTCAAGGACAGTCGCTCCGGTCATGCTCTCGAAGAGTGCTATGAACTTAATCTGGTCGGTGTTGAGCTTGAGCGGCATTACTCCTTACCCCCAGCCAAGGCCAGTATCCTGCTCTCACCGGGGTCAATTATCGCGAGGGCCGAAACGGTGTGCGGCCTTCCGAGGAGGGTTCCGAGCTCGACGCTGGTGCCCTCGAATTCGTAAACCGGTATGTTGCTGAGCTTTGCGTAGTAAAGGATGTCCTCCTTTATGTCCGGCCTCGCGTTCCTGGCCACGATAATCATCTTGGCGCCGCCCATCTTGGCGTACTTGATAGCCTTCTTCGCTCCCATGACTACCTTTCCGGTGTCCTCTGCTTTTCTAAGCTCGAATGTGAAATCAACCATTCTTCACACCTCCCTACTCCCTTTTCGGTCTCAGGGGGAGATTCATTGCCAGTTTGACCATTCCGGTTCCGACTGGAACCGGCTGTCCTATCAGCACGTTCTCAACGACACCCGTGAGGGGGTCGGTTTCGCCCCTCTCCGCGGCCTCGAAGAGGTGCTGGGTGGTAATCTCGAAAGCGGCCCTGGCAAGCACGCTGGCCTTCTCCCCAACTATACCGTGCCTGCCTATGGGCAGTATGACGCCGTCGAGCGTCATCATGTCGGCGACGAGCATGATGTGCCTGACGTCAACCTCAAGACCCTGCTCACGCATCGTGTTGACAATTTCCTCTATGATGGCGTTTCTAGCGGCCTCAATGCCGAGCACGTCGGCGATCTCCCAGATGTTGTTCGTCCTGGTTCTCGTGGGGTCAACACCCGGGACCTTGAGCACCTGCTTGAAGTTTGAGCCCTCAGTGTAGATGACGTACTCGTCGCCTTCCTTCCTTATGATGGTCTTTCCGACGCCCGAGAGACCCTTAAGGCGGTGCTTTTTAACCTTTTCGGCAAGTCTCCTAAGGGTGGAGAGTTTTCCTGCCTTCTTGGGCCTCATTATGAGCGTGTACCCATCAACCTCGAAGTCAGCGGTCTTGAAAGAGCCGCTAAGCTTTCTCTGAATCTTTTCCATGTCCAGACCGGCCTTTTCAAGCCTCTCTGGGTCTACATCAACGACGAACTCGTAGTTGAGTATGTCGATGCTCATCTCGCGGGCGAGGTTTTCGAGGGTAGTTCCCTCAATGCGTCTCGCAAC
>DRGF01000080.1 GCA_011050175.1 Thermococcus sp.
GGGAGGGTCGCTGAGAGAACGGATTTTCCGGAGCGTCTTGGTCCCGTTATTATGTGGGCCGTTGGGCTGAAGTTTTCCAGAATCTTTCCCCTCAGCTCCCGCTCGACGATGTTCTCCCTTTCGAGTTTCTCGCTCAGGGTCTCCCACCGGTCGGCCAAAACCCTCTTGAGTTCTTCAACGTTCATGGGCTAAACTAATACGAACTTCCTATAAAGTTTACCATTATAGCGGTAAACTTTCTATCAAAATTGTACCACCATACTGGCAAACTTTTCCAGCGAACTTTACCAGTATACTGGTAAAGGTTTGCGAAGAACCTAGATGAACTAAAGGGAAGAAGGGCATCAGCCCTTGAGAACCTCGACTATCTGCTCTGCGACCTGGACGCCGGCGCGCATCTGGGCCTCAACGGTCGAGGCGCCGATGTGCGGGGTCAGGACGACGTTGTCGAGCTTGGTAAGCGGGTGGTCTGCCGGGAGCGGCTCCTCCTCAAAGACGTCGAGGCCAGCTCCAGCGATCCAGCCCTCCTGGAGGGCCTTGATGAGGGCCTCGGTGTCAACGACGGCACCGCGGGCGGCGTTGATGAGTATTGCCGTTGGCTTCATGAGCTTGAGCCTCTCCTCGTTGATGAGGTGGCGGGTGGCATCGATGAGCGGAACGTGGAGCGTCACGACGTCGCTCTCCTTGAGAAGCTCCTCCAGGCTGACGAACTTTCCTCCGACTTCCCTGGCGCGCTCCTCGTTCGGCTTGGGGTCGTAGAGGAGGACGTTCATGCCGAGGGCGCTGGCTATCTTGGCGACCTCGTAGCCTATCCTTCCAAAGCCGACGACTCCAAGGGTCTTGCCCTCAAGCTCGATTCCCATGCACTGCTTCTTGGCCCAGACGCCCTCCCTCATCTTTCTGTCGGCGAAGGCGACCTTCCTGGCCACGTTGAAGGTGAGCGCAACGGCAAGCTCGGCAACGCTCCTGCTCGAGGCACCGGGGCTGTTGACGACCTTTATCCCGCGCTCCTTGGCGGCCTCAAGGTCTATGTTGTCGAGGCCGACGCCGGCCCTTCCGATGACCTTGAGCTTCGGAGCCGCCTCGATGACCTTCCTGGTCACTTTCGGCTTGCTCCTGACGATTATGGCATCAACGTCCCCGACGAGCTCCAGGAGGCGGGCCTCATCGGGGTACTCCTCGTAAACAACCTCAAAACCTGCGTTTTTCAAAACCTCCATTGCCTTTTCGTGCAGCGGCGCCGCAACCAAAACCTTCACCATTTCCATCACCTCATCCCCTTCTTTTTATTGCCATGAGCATGACCTGATCAGACGCATCCTCCGCCCTGTCGGCTATGTCCCCCACCTTCGTCAGTATCTGGTTCCAGATGAGCTTGGCATACGTCGTAATGGTTTCACTCTCAAAAACCTTGCCCTTAACGTCGTACTCAACCCTGTCCGCCTTTTCCTCGGCGTCCTCAACCGCCTTGGCAAGCTCTATCGCCCTGTCAACGTCCGAATTCATGGCATTTACTGCCTGAACGAGAATGGCATAAGTCTCAATGGCGGAATCCACGAGCCCCAGGATTTCGTCCTTCAGCTCCTTCGGAACCTTCGGCTTGGCCAGCAGCAGTGTGTGGGCCGCACTCTCCGCGGCGTCGGCGACCTGGTCGATAAGCTCGCTCAGTCTCACGTAGTCCCCCCTGTTGGCGGGCAGAAATGCTCCCTCGTACAGCATCATCTCTATACTCCTTCTGAGGGTGTCGGCCTTGCTCTCCAGCTGGCCAACCGCCCTCTCAAAGACCCTCGCCCTCTCAAGGTCGCCGTCGAGGTAAGCGGCAACCATCTCCCTGAAGGCCACAAGGGACTCATTGACAACCTTAAGGTGCTCGTCTATGACCTCAAAAACACTGCTCTCTTTACCCCCGAATATGGGCATCTTCAAACCCCCAGTCTAAAGTTCACCACCGGGTTTATTTAGATTTTCCCTGGCCTTGATCAGGGCCCACAAAAGCTCGTTCCTGGGCGCCTCCAGGCCCACAGAGCGGGCGTACTCCACTATCTTTCCGTGGATGTAGTCCACCTCCGTCCTCTTCCCGCGCCGTATATCCTGGAGCGTCGAGTTGTAGTTCCCCCGCGTCCGCTCTATGGTATCCCACAGCAGTTCCAGCGGATGCACCTCAAACTCCACACCGAGCTGCTGGGCCACGGTGCAGCCTTCTCTCGCTATCTCCACGGATATTCCCTCGAGATAGGGGTCGTCCTTCAGCGCACCGTTTTTCACTTCCAGAACCGTTCCAAGACCGTTGATGACGGAGTTGACTATGACCTTAGCCCACTTCCAGCCGATAACGCTCTCCGTAACTGATGTTTCAAGACCTGCGGACCTGAAAACCTCGGCCACCTTTTCCACGAAGGGGTCTTCTCCCGCGGGATACTTTCCAATAATCGTCAGTCCACGCCCGGTCCAGCGCACGTGGCCCCACTCAACCAGCATCGCCCCGTTTGTGGTTATTCCACCCATGACGTTGGGGGTGACCTTTAAGGCGAGGTCTTCGTTGCCGAGCCCGTTCTGAATGCTGAGTATCCACGTATCCGGCCCTATGCACCTCCGGGCACACTCAAGGGCTGTCTTTGTGGAGTACGACTTCGTGGCCAGAATCAGAAGGTCCGGCGGCTCATCCGGGGCGGTGGGGCTGGCTTGGGGGTGAACGGTGAACTCCTCAACCCCCGAGACGCGCAGGCCGTTCTCGTTTATCGCCCTCACCTGGTTCTCCCTTCCTATCAGAGTGACATCGTTTCCGGCCCGCACTAGGAGCGCGCCAAAAAGCGAGCCTATGCTCCCGGCCCCGAGCACGTAAATTTTCATTACACCACCACAACTGTTTAAAGAGCTACCCTTAAAGCGTTACCGATGATCTCGATAGTGCTCGTTGAGCCGGAGGGGCCGGCGAACATCGGGATGATAGCGAGAACAATGAAAAACTTCGGGTTCTCAAGGTTAGTTCTCGTCAATCCGAACATTACCGAGGAGAGCTACAGCTACGCCGTCCACGCGGTGGACGTCCTTGAAAACGCGCTGATATTGGAGAGCTTTCATGAGGCACTTGAGCTCTTTGACCTCACAGTTGGAACAACTGGAAAGCCCGGAAAAAGCTACATCCCAGAGAGGGCACCGCTGATGCCCTGGGAGCTCCGGGAGACCATACGGGATTACCCCGGAAGGGTCGGTCTGTTCTTCGGGCGGGAGAGCATCGGCCTGAAAAATGAGGAGCTGGAAAGGCTCGACCTCACAGTAACGATTCCAACAAGCGAGGCATATCCCGTAATGAACCTCGCCCAGTCGGTGGCCGTTATCCTCTACGAGCTGGCGAAGGAGAGGCCGGAAGCAGAAGTCCTATCTCTTGAGCCAGCCACGAGAAGGGAGAAGGAAGAGCTTGTAAATGTTTGGAAGAGACTTTTGGATGCACTCAACTATCCCAAGGACGCCGAGAGAAAGAGAATCTTTGTGAAGGTGTTTCAAAGGGCAGTTGGGAGGGCCTTTCTCTATGGGAGGGAAGTCCACACCCTCATGGGGCCCCTAAGGAAAGCTGCCCTAAAGCTGGAGGACTGTGAAGATGCTGAGCGTCGAGAAGTTTCACATCGCCGGTAGAGATGTGTGGATAGGTGTGGTTTACTCCGAAAAAATTCAGGGAATAACTTTCTCGCTGGATAAAGAGCAGTTCGAGAAAAACCTTGACCGTATCACCGAGTTTCTAAGAAAAAGGGGCGTGGACGTCAGCACCGAACGTGAAAGCTCGAATTATCCCCATCTCATCAGGGATGTCATCGTTGGCAGGGTAAGCAACGCCGAAATTCTGCCGGAACTATCCTTTGAGGGTGTAACAGCCTTCGAAAAGAAGGTTTACGAGTGGCTCACGAAAAACGTTAAAAGAGGAAGCGTTATAACGTACGGTAGCCTTGCCAAGGCTCTTGGCACGTCACCGCGGGCCATAGGTGGGGCAATGAGGAGGAACCCCTATCCAATAGCTGTTCCATGCCATCGCGTCGTTGCACACGACGGCATCGGTTACTACACTCCGAGACTGGACGAGAAGGTATTCCTGCTCAAAATTGAGGGGGTGGAAGAATGGACAAACTCAAAGCATACCTGATCAGTTTCCTGATAGCAGTTGTGGCAATAGCCGCAGGAATAGTCTGGTACGGCGGCTGGAAGCTGCTGCTCCAGGTAATACTTACCCTCGGCTTCCTCGGCGTTACCCTGATGCTGCTGTTCTTCACGGGGCTGACGCTCTACGCCGAGAGCTGGAAGTACGGGACGATACTGGCGATTCTCACAGCCATAAGCGCCTACGGCCTCTACCTGAGCGCCACCTGGAGCCGCTCCGAGTGGAGCTACCTGAA
>DRGF01000130.1 GCA_011050175.1 Thermococcus sp.
AGGGTCAGGGTGAGTGCCAGGAGGAGCTTAAACGGGCCGTTTATTCCAATGCCTTCCATCAGCCCGGCAACGTTGGAGAGCTCGTTGGCACCGAGGTTGAAGGCCGAAAAGGCCGCCGCGGTAAAGACGAGCCACTTCTGAGTCAGCTCGAGGTTCCGCAGGCATTTGATCCTCCCTAGCACGGGCTTGTAGAGCCTGTAGACGGCCACCGCGAAGAGAGCGGCGACGATTGGCGAGAGAACCCACGCGGAGGCTATTCTCGCAACAGTCCACCAGTCAACCGGCAGCCCAAGGGCGAGGGAGGCCCCGACGAGGCCGCCTATTATGGACTGGGTAGTTGAAATTGGCCTCCCCCAGAGGCTCGCGAGGGTCACGGCCGAGGCGGCACTGAAGAGGACGAGCCCGACCTCACCAGGGGACATGCCCTCGGATAACCCGGAGACAGTTCCTGAAACGCCGGAACCCCCGAGGAAAACGCCCAGGGTGGTGAATACCCCTATGAGGAGCACCGCCCTCTTGAAGCCGAGCACGCCTGAGCCAACCGCTGTCCCTACCGCCTTTGCACTGTCGTTCGCGCCTATCGCCCAGGCCATGAAGAGTGCCGTTATCATCGTTACCACTATATTCTATTTGTTGCCCCATAGTCTATATAGTCTATGTAGTACGGAAGTGAGCATTTAAAAGGGTTTCGCCCCGTAGTGCATTACGCCCTCCCGAGGAGCAGGGAGAGATAACCGTAGACGTGGAGGGCAAGGTAAAAGGCCGCCCAGAACCAGACTATAACCGGAAACAGGAGCGCGTTTACAAGCTTTCCACCCTCAATGAAAGTCGGCAGGAGCATCGTCAAGGTCTCGAAGAGGCACCAGAGGGCAAAGAGCTCGAACTGGTCCGTGAGCAGGAGGAGCGGCGGGACTATCACATCAAAAAACGCCACAACATCCGAGAGGAGCAGAAAGGTCAAATCCTTCGTGAAGCCTCCCCCGAGGTTTTTCAGGTCGCCGAGGAACCAGCGCTTCCGCTGGCGCCAGAGGACGGCAATGCTCCGGGGCATCTCGGTCCACACCCTCGCGCGGGGCGCATAGACGACCCTTCCAAACTCTTTGACGGCTTTTGTGGTTGCGTAATCTTCAACGATGTCCTCGACAAAACCGCCGATCCTCTCAAGGGCCTCCCTGCGGAAGGCCGCTATAGGGCCGGGGGCAAGGCTCAGGTCGTCCAGCTCTTTGGCCCGCCGGAACATGGCTATCCTGAGGTGCTCCGCATCCTGCGCCATCTCAAGGAAGGAACGCCCAGAGACGCGAACCTGGCCGCCAACGCCGAGGACTTCCTCCGAATAGAAGCGCCTCACAAGTTCCCTAATCGCCCCGGGCTCAAGACGGCTGTCGGCGTCGGTCGTTACTATAATCTCACCTGAAGCCTTTGAGAAACCGAAGTTTAGGGCCTTAGCTTTGCCGCCGTGTTCTTTTCTGTAGACCTTAAGCCTAGCGTCTTTTACCGATGAAGCGACCTTAAAGGTGTTGTCCTCGCTCCCATCATCGACAACTATGACTTCAAAGTCCGGGTACTCCTGCGAAAGGGCTGATTTTATCGCCCTGAGAACCCGCTCCCCCTCGTTGTACGCGGGGATTATTATAGAAACCCTGGGATTCCACTCCCGAGTTCTATAGCTACGGAAAAGACTAACTGCGTAGTTGAAGAAAAAATAGCTATCCCAGAGGAGGACAACCACAATGCCGGCGAGGAGCGGGTTCATGTGGGGATGTTCCAGTGGGAGCTTTTAATCTTTATTCATGAGGGTCGCCACCGGAAAGGACTCGATTACAGCGAAGGTTTAGTCCAAGGTGTCTTTTAATTTTCACGGCAGGGATATCATCCGGTCGTGATACACAACCATACCGCGGTCGGTTATCTCATACTGCCGAATTGAGTCGTCGAAACCACTGCCTCTGAGCTTGGTTATACGGATTCCCCTCGAGAGCTTGCCGCCCACTTCAAACATTTTAAGCTCTATCACACCGCTCACGAGGTACTCTTCAATGTTCGTCCTTTCCAGTTCGGAAGTGAGAAGAACTGTGGTTTTTAACCGCATCATACTTTTAATAAAGGCCAGGAATGCCTTGCGGTAGTCCACTTCTTTCGTTGCAGTCACCTTGAGCATTGTGATCGGGTCTATGACTATCCGGGTGTAACGCTTCTCCTGGAACTGGCGCTTGATTGCTTCTGTCATTTTCTCGATGTTCGCTGCGAACTCCTCAAAGAAGTCGTTCATCAGCACGTATCGCTCTGCCATTGGAGTCGCATCGATGAGGGTAAACCGCAGATCGTTGAGGTTGAAGCCCATGCGGGACATGTCCACCTTCAGGTTCTCGGCGGGCTCCTCGAGGGTAACATAGAGAACGTTTTCACCGTTGGCAACCCCCGCCATTGCAAAGTGCATGGCCAGGGTGGTCTTACCTGTTCCGGGGGCCCCTTTGACAAGATAGACCCTACCTGGTATAAGTCCTCCATGGAGCATAGCGTCCAGTCCCGGGATCCCTGTTGAGATCTTTGGTACCTCCATGGTTTACCCCGAACATATTATTACGGCTTAGGTATAAGAACTTTTCGAGGCATTGTCTTGGAAAAAGGAGTTCAAGGAGCATTTTTATGTGTGAAATATAAAAAGATGTTAGAGACCCAAGGCCCCAATCACAAAGGCCGCCAGGTCTGTCAGCTCCCTCGCCCTCGTCTCCGGCGAAGCCCCCATGTGCCCGCTCTTCGTCTCGACGCGGAGGTAGACGGGCGCGCCTATCTCCTTGAGCGTCATGAAGAACTTGAGGGCATGAGCCGGATGAACGCGGTCGTCGTGAAGACCGTTGTAGAGGAGCGTTGGGGGATACTTCTTCGTGGGGTCAACGTTGTGGTACGGGCTGTACTTCAGCAGGAACTCCCTGTCCTTCGGGTCGTCGGGGTTTCCGTACTCAGGAACCCAGACGCTGCCGATGTAGAGCTTGTGGAAGCGCATCATGTCTATGACGGGATAACCTATCAGCGCGGCGTCCATGACGTCCGGCCGCTGGGTGAGTGTGGCTGAGACCAGAAGTCCTCCATTGCTCCTGCCCCATGCCGCCACCCTGTAGCCCTCGGCCTTGAGCCTGCCGAGAACGGCTATGAAGTCGTCGAAGACGTTCTGTTTGTTCTCCCTCATTCCTGCCCTGTGCCACTCCTCACCGTACTCCGAACCGCCGCGGAGGTTGGCCATGGCGAAGGTCCCGCCGCGCTTTATGAACGGAATCGCCTGCGGGAAGAACCTCGGAGTCAGGGATATGTTGAAGCCGCCGTAGCCAAAGACCCAGGCCTTCTTCTCGTCCCTCTCGCCCTTAACGAGGAAGTAGTGTACACTCGTCCCGTCCTTGGAGACCGCGAAGTCCTCCTCGACTCTGAATGCCCCCTCAACCTCCTGCCCCTCAACGAGCTCAAGCCCACCGTCAAACTCGTAGAGCCTGTATGGGACGGTAAAGCTCTCGTACCGTACAATGGCCCTCTTTCCGTCGGCGTCGAGCGGGTAGACACTGCCCGGAAGGTCGAACGTTACTTCATCCAGCTTCTCACCGGCAAGTGAGTAGACCTCTAGACGGTGACTCGCGTGGACAAGTCTTCCAGCAAGGATTTTTCCGTCCACCAGGATGGCCCACTCCAGCGGGAACTCGCCTTCGGGGATTACCTCCTCAACTTTTCCATCTTTCACTGCGATGACCTTTCCGAGGCCCTTTCCTTCCTTTGTGAGGAGATAGATGGTGCCGTCAATGACATCGACAGGCTGCACCGGGACGTCAGCGGAGTAAACCTTTTCCCACTTCTCCGGCTCGCCTATCGGGCCGACGTAGATTTCCGCGCTGTTCCATCCAAATGTAACGGTGACCATCGCGGTTTTGCCGTCCGTGCTCTTCCCCAACCCTATGAAGTACCCCGAGCCGAGGCCCTTGCCGAAGACCATTTTCTCTCCGCCCTTGTCCTTCCAGAAGAGCCTCACCGCCGGAGCCTTGACCCCGTCGGGGGTTTCGCCGTGCCTGTAGAAGCGGGAGAAGTAGTATCCGTCTTCAAGGAAGGCTATGTTCCACACTGACGGCTTCATCTCCTCGATAACTTCGCCGGTTTCGAGGTTTATAATCCTCGTTATACCCTCGTCTGCCCCGCCTATCGAGAAGCTGTATGCGAGGAACTTCCCGTTTTTGTCCGCCGTGAACCCCTGGAGGAGAACCTCGTCGTTGAGCTCTTCCTCAAGGGCCTTGGAGTCAACTATGATCTTCCCGCCGAGCCACCTGATGACCTGCCTG
>DRGF01000162.1 GCA_011050175.1 Thermococcus sp.
TTCCGCAACCTGGCGGATGTGGAGAACCCCGAGCTGATTCTCCCCAGGAGCGCCCATTTCTCGTTCCTAAAAGCGAGCGAGATGCTGAAGGTCCGGCTCGTCTGGGCGGACCTGCGGGAGGACTACTCCGTCGACGTGAAGGACGTTGAGGAAAAGATAACGGACAACACGATAGGCATTGTGGGCATAGCCGGAACAACCGGTCTCGGGGTTGTGGACGACATTCCCGCCCTGAGCGACCTGGCCCTGGACTACGGGCTTCCCCTCCACGTGGACGCGGCATTCGGAGGCTTCGTCATCCCCTTCGCCAAGGCCCTGGGTTACGACCTCCCCGACTTCGATTTCAGGCTGAAGGGAGTCAAGAGCGTGACCATAGACCCCCACAAGATGGGGATGGTGCCCATTCCGGCGGGAGGGATAATCTTCCGGGACAAGAAGTTCTTGAAGGCCATAAGCGTCCCAGCCCCGTATCTAGCGGGGGGTAAAGTCTGGCAGGCAACTATAACTGGAACAAGGCCAGGAGCAAACGCCCTGGCGGTGTGGGCAATGATAAAGCACCTCGGCTTTGAGGGCTACAAGGAAGTAGTGAGAAACGCCATGGAGCTGAGCAGGTGGTTCGCGGGCGAGCTGAAAAAGGTACCCGGCGTTCACCTAATCCGCGAGCCGGTCCTCAACATAGTCTCATTCGGAACAGAGAACCTGGAAGAAGTAGAACAGGAGCTCAAAAAGCGCGGCTGGGGTGTGAGTGCCCACCGCGGCTACATCAGGATCGTCATGATGCCCCACGTTAGACGGGAGCACCTGGAGGAGTTTTTGAGGGACCTGAAGGAAATCATCACTCGGTGACCCCTTCTATGTCCACGTGAACGAACGCCATCTCCACTTCAGGAAGCTCCTCTATTCTCCTCTTCACTTCCTCGCTGACGTCGTGAGCCTCTTTGAGGCTCAGCTCCGGGGGCACCTCTATGTGAAGCTCGACGTGTAGCTTGCTCCCAACGTAGTGCGCCCTCAGATCGTGGACGCCGAGAACCTTCGGAACGCCCAGAGCGCGCTCCTTTATTTCCTCGCACACCTCAAAGGGAGGAGCCTGCCCCGTCAGATAGCGGACGTTCTCGAGGATTACTTCAAGGGAAACCTTCAGGAGGAAGACAGCAACGAGAAGGCCCGCGATGGCGTCGCCATGCATGAAACCGAGTTCCTGGGCACCGAGACCGACCAGAACCGCGACGCTGCTCAGCGAATCACTCCTGTGGTGATAGGCATCGGCGACGAGTATCTGACTGTTGAGCTTCCTGCCAACGTGGACAGAATAGCGGAACATGGCTTCCTTTAAGAGAATAGACAGAACCGTGACGCCGAGCATTAGGGAGTTGACCTCTATGGCTCCCCCTTCAATGATTCTGTGCACAGCATTCCTGCCTATCTCGTAGGCCACTATCAGAAGTGCCTCCCCGATCAGAAAAGCCACCATGGGTTCAAAACGGGAGTGGCCGAAGGGGTGGCTCTTGTCGGGTGGTTTTGAGGATATCTTAATGCCCGCGTAGCCTATGACGCTGGTGATTACGTCGCTCAGGGAATGGACACCGTCGGATATGAGGGCTATACTCGAATAAAGGAAGCCGACAATTAGCTTGATCAATGCAAGGAACAAGTTGCCAACGATGCTGAGCCAGATCGGCCTGTAAATCTCTTCCACGGTACCACCACGTTTTGCTCATACGCATTTGCTGTTCAGACCCTACGGCCACTCATTCTTGCGTTTAACTTTATTAGGTTTTCCAATTTTATTAGGTGGGCCTAAAACGACCGGTAAAAATAAGAACCGCGGTCAGTCCGTCACTCCCTCATCACGAGCCTCAGGCAAGGCTGAACTCATCATCCCAGAAAAGGTTGAAGATGGGCCTTAAAAGGGTTGCTCAGCGATCACCTTTCCTTCCTCACCGGTCGGTTCGCCCATCAATCATCATCGCGTTCTGAAGTTCTCGTCCCGGCTTAAAACGGTTTGCCTAAAAATACCGGGACTTCCCACTACAGAAAATCATCCTCCCCCGCGAGCCCGATTACTTTTTAAATCGAAGTCTGAATGTTCATTAGGTGAATCAAATGAACGGCACTCTCATCACGGCCATCTTCGGAATCACCGCCTTCTGGGTTATCCTATACGCCCTCTTCGGAAGACGGGGGGAGCAAGAGGAGGGCCTAACAGTAGACCTTTTCATCGCCATGTGGAGAACGAAGAGACTGCTTGGATTCATCGACAGCCTCGCGCGCAGGGGCAGGCGTTTCTGGAAAGTCTACGCAGATACCGGAATCGCCCTCGGCTTCCTTGGTATGGCCTACGTCTTCTACGCCCTCCTGAAGACGGCGGTGAGCGCCCTACAGACCGGTGGCGAACAGGCCGGAGTCCAGCTCGTGATACCAGGCGTTACGATTCCCCTCACATACGGCCTGATAGGCCTTGTAGTTGTCATGGTGGTCCATGAGCTGAGTCACGGTGTCGTTGCGAGGGCTGAAAACCTGCCGCTGAAATCCGTTGGTCTGGTTCTCCTCGCAGTAATCCCAGGTGCCTTCGTCGAACCGGACGAGGAGGCGCTTGAGAAGGCCCCGCTGAGGAGCAGGCTGAGGGTTTACGGAGCAGGTTCGCTCGCCAACATAGCGACGGCGTTCCTTGCAGTTCTGGTCATCAACTTTGCAATCACACCGATTCTCCAGCCGTCGGGAGTCCTCGTGTCAGGCGTGCTGGAGGATGGCCCCGCCTACGGAATCCTCCAGGAGGGGGACGTGATAATCGCAATGGACGGCCAGCAGATCAAGGACATGGAGCAGTTCATAGTTTTCATGAACGTGACAAAACCTGGCCAGATGGTCACGCTCACGGTTCTCAGAGGAGACCAGGAGCTGAATCTCCAGCTGGAGCTCGGCACACATCCGGACAACCCAGAAAAGGGATACATAGGAATTTACCCCGCGCAGAACGTGGTCTCAAAGGTCGGGGCCGAATGGCTGGTGCTGCCGCTGTTCTTCGCGCTCTACTGGATATACGTGCTCAACATTGGCATTGGACTCATGAACCTCTTCCCGCTCGTCCCGCTGGACGGCGGCAGGATGCTCGATGACGTCGTTAAAGCCTATCTGCCCGAGAACATCGCGAAACCGGTAAGGTACTTTGCAATAGGGGTGGGTCTCTTCCTGCTGGCGCTCAACCTCTTCCCGGCAATAATGAACCTCGCGGGGTAGCCGCCCCGAAGCCAACCTTTTTAAGAGGCGTTCCCACCCCCCTCAGGTGAGAGAATGAAGTGCTCAAAGTGCGGCCGTGACGCAGTCTACCATGCGAGATACACCGGGCGGTACTACTGCAGAAAGCACTTCAACGAAATGGTGGAGAAGAAGTTCAAAGAGACCGTCAAGAAGTACCACCTCATAGAGAAGGGCGAGAGGATAGCCGTCGGCGTGAGCGGCGGAAAAGACAGCGTCGTTCTTCTCCATCTCCTTGCTGGACTCCAAAAAAAGTTCCCCTTCGAGCTGGTTGCTATAACGATTGACGAGGGAATAGCCGGTTACAGGCCCCCAAGCGTGGAGATAGCCAGAAAAAACGCCGAAAAGCTTGGAATAGAGCACCGTATCTATTCTTTCAAGGAGTACATGGGCTTCACGCTCGACGAGACCGTTGAGGTGCTGGGAAGCTTTGAGAAGGGCGAGCGCGTGGGGGCGTGCTCCTACTGCGGCGTCTGGAGACGCTGGCTGCTCAACTACGCCGCGAAGGACGTGGGGGCGGACAAACTGGCGGTAGGCCACAACCTCGACGACGAGGTTCAGATGTTCATAATGAACATCCTCCGCGGGGACATAGCGCGCCTCGGGAGGACTGGCCCCTACTACGAGGAAATCCACCCGGAGCTCGTGCTGAGGATAAAGCCCCTCCGCGAGATTCCGGAGAAAGAGATAGTGCTCTATGCCGTTCTGAACAACATTGAAGTGGACTTCAGCGAGTGTCCCTACGCAGTCGAGGCCTTCCGCGCCGAAATCCGTGACTGGCTCAACGAGATGGAGGAGGAGCACCCAGGAACTAAGTACCAGGTGCTGAGGAGCTACGACAAGCTGTTCCCGCTCATAGCGAAGACCTATACGAAGAAGACAAGCGAACTGAACCGCTGTAAGATATGCGGCCAGCCCACGACCGGCGATATATGTAAGGCCTGCCAGTTCCGCCTGCACGTCGAGGAGAAAGCTAAAAAGAAAGGTTAACGTTGGGAGGTCTCTCCTTGATAATCGAGACCGCCGTGCCGTTTGAGGAGCTTGAGGAGATAAGGGCAA
>DRGF01000067.1 GCA_011050175.1 Thermococcus sp.
AAGGAACTGCCCGGCGAGTGGGAGACCGACCGCGACCTGGCCGGAAAAATTTACGAGAAAGCCAAAGCAGAGGGCATTCCGGTAGTTGACCTGAACTTTGCCGCGATGAGCGGGGAATACTCGCGCTGGCCGCTGAGCTGGGGCGAGCTCATACCCCTGCAGTTCCTCGAAAAGAGGCCACTCGTCCTGATAACGCCGTCGAGGGGAGTGAGCAGGGAGACCCTAATAAGGTTCGGCGAGGTTCTCAGCGAAGTCCTCGAAAAAGACGCCAAGAAAATTGCCCTGATAATCAGCGCCGACCACGGGCACGGACACGATGAAAACGGCCCGTACGGCTACGTCCCGGAATCGGAGGAGTACGACAGGCTCGTGATGGAAATCATCAAGGAAAACAGGCTGGAAAGGCTCCTGGAAATCCCCGAAGAGCTCGTGAGAAAGGCCCTTGTGGACAGCTACTGGCAGCTGCTCGTCCTCCACGGCATCTTGAAAAAGGTACCGATGGAGATAAGGGAAGCCGCATACGCCTGCCCCACATATTTCGGCATGGCCGGGGCGCTGTGGATGAGATAGTTCACACGAAGTCTTTCATTTCCATTTTAGTCCTCAAAAAGTGTTATTAGACACCACGCCATATTTAGCCAGGGTGTTTGTTATGAAAAGACTCGAAGAAATCGCCAAGGAACTGGGGGCCGAGGTTCTCGACATTGGAAGGCCCGTCAAGACCGTCGAGCAGGCCACGAGGGAGACGGGCACTGAAAGAAAGCAGGTTATAAAGTCGCTCGTTATCGTAAGCGAGAGCACGCCCCTCCTCGTCATAGTTGACGGCGAGTCCAGGGTCAGCCTGCCGAAGCTGGAAAAGAGGTTTGGAAAGTGCAGATTCGCCAAACCGAAGGAGGTCAAGGAGCTCACAGGCTACGAGGTCGGCGGTGTTCCCCCCGTCGGGGTTCCTCTCAAAACGATAGTCGACCCGAAGGTTCTGGAGAACGAGTACGTCATCGGGGGCGGTGGAACTACCGAGAGGCTCCTGAGGATACGCCCGGAGAAGATAGTTGCGTACCAGGGCGCCGATGTTGCTGACGTCAGTGAATAACCAGGTAAACTCAACCGGAGATTATCCAGCCGCTCTTGAAGACTCTTCAGTTTTTCAATATCCGTACCGAATAACCCACGCCAGAAGCTTGCAGCGTTAAACAAAAACCGTTATAAATGCCAAAAACGATACATCGGTGCCAATGTTAAAACTTTTGAGGTGGTCAAAATGGCCGAAAAGAAGAGAAAGAGGGTTCTCATTTTGGGTGCCGCCGGAAGGGACTTCCACAACTTCAACGTGTTCTTCAGGGACAACCCCGAGTACGAGGTCGTTGCCTTCACCGCCACCCAGATTCCGGACATCGAGGGCAGGCTCTACCCGCCCGAGCTGGCCGGAGAACTCTACCCGAACGGTATCCCCATCTGGAGCGAGGACGACCTTGAGAAGATAATCAAGGAGCACGACATCGACGTTGTCGTCTTCGCCTACTCCGACGTCTCCCACGAGCACGTCATGCACCTCGCGAGCAGGGCCCACAGCGCCGGAGCTGACTTCTGGCTCCTCGGCCCGAAGAGCACCATGATAAAGAGCACCAAGCCGGTCATAGCGGTCACCGCGGTCAGAACCGGCTGTGGAAAGAGCCAGACCAGCAGAAAGGTCGCCCAGATCCTCCAGGAGATGGGCTACAAGGTCGTCGCCATAAGGCACCCGATGCCCTACGGCGACCTCAGGAAGCAGGTCGTCCAGCGCTTCGCCAGCTACGAGGATCTCGACAAGCACGAGTGCACCATCGAGGAGCGCGAGGAGTACGAGCCCTACATCGACAAGGGCATGGTCGTCTACGCGGGCGTTGACTACGAGAAGATCCTCCGCGAGGCCGAGAAGGAGGCCGACATAATCCTCTGGGACGGCGGAAACAACGACTTCCCGTTCTATGAGCCGGACCTCTGGATAGTGGTCACCGACCCGCACAGGCCCGGCCACGAGCTCAAGTACCACCCCGGTGAGACCAACTTCAGGGCCGCTGACGTCATCATCATCAACAAGATTGACACCGCCAACCGCGACGACATCCAAAAGGTCCGCGAGAGCATCGAAAAGGTCAACCCGAACGCCATCGTTATCGACGGTGCCTCACCGCTCTACGTGGACAAGCCGGAGCTCATCAAGGGCAAGCGCGTCCTCGTCGTCGAGGACGGCCCGACCCTCACCCACGGCGGCATGAAGTACGGTGCCGGTTACATCGCCGCCAAGAAGTACGGAGCCAAAGAAATAATCGACCCGAGACCCTACGCCGTCGGCTCAATTATCGACACCTACAAGAAGTACAGCCACCTCGACGTCATCCTGCCGGCCATGGGCTACGGCGAGAAGCAGATCAGGGAGCTTGAGGAGACCATCAACCGCGCTGATGCCGACGTCGTCATCATGGGTACCCCCATCGACCTCCGCCGCGTCATGAAGCTCAACAAGCCGGCCGTTCGCGTCCGCTACGAGCTCGAGGAGATCGGCGAGCCGAAGCTCAGGGACGTCCTCAAGGACTTCGTCGAGAAGTGCGAGAAGCTCAAGAAGTGAATTTTTCCTTTCTTTTACTCCAGTTTATTGGGAATTTTGGGAACGTATTCTTTACTCTCCAAAGAGAACTACCATTATTTTCGTGAAATTCGCTCAGTGCTGATCACAAACATAATTGCGATTGACCATTTATTATAAGTCGGGGTGCATGAGAATGCTCAACAAAAACTTCTGGCTATATGCAATTGGCAGATGGGTATCTCAAGCAGGATGGGTGATTCAAGATATAGCAGTCCCTCTCTACGTACTTGACAAAACCGGTAGCGGGACTATAATGAGCATTTTTATAATAGCTGAATTGATTCCAAGGCTCTTAGTGAATCCAATAGCAGGTGTAATTGGTGATCATTACAACAGAAAAAATCTGATGGTGTGGCTCGACATAGCTAGAGGTGTTCTCCTTTTTGGTGTTATCATATTCAACCTACTCGATATTCAGAGTCTGCTTGCCATCCAAGTAATCATGAGTATTATGGGAGCATTTTTCTCAGCAGGGATCTCTGGAATGTTTCCCGACCTTGTAAAAAGAGAAGAACTTGCTCAGGCCAATTCCACACTTCAGAGCGGTGGTCAGATAATAAGAATTGCTGGACCTATATTAGGCGGAGTAGTTTACGCCTTTGGTGGGCTTAAGCTGGCGATACTCATAAATGCAGTGAGTTTCTTTGGTTCTGGACTCTTTGAGATGCTTATAGAATATCATTGGGAAACCAGAAAGATTTCCAACATTCATGAAGTGTGGGAAGATATGCTCGAAGGTTTTAGATTTATAAAGGATTCAAAGAGTTTACTCGTCCTTGTTAGCCTCGCAATAGTCCTAAACACTCTTCTAAACCCGATTTTTGCGGTTATCCTACCCTATCTATCACGGGTCATTTTAGGGTTTTCCTCTATTCAATTCGGGAGTATCCAAACCGCCGCCACAATTGGAGCATTGGCAGGAAACATCCTCATAGCTGGGAAACTCAAAGAATCCTCTGAGAATTTACTATTCAAAGCTCTTTTTGCCCAGCTTATATGCTTGCTTCTGCTCCCAGTGATTGTATATCCTCTAATTAGGTCTGTGGCTTATCCAGCACTACTAGGGATTTTTATGATGGGTGGCTTCTTCAACATTCTTGTTAACGTCCCCCTCATTACTAAGCTTCAAAAGAGTGTCCCCAACGAAGTCCGTGCCAGATTTTTCTCGGCATTCGAGACAGCAATAATGGCTACAACTCCACTTGGGATGGCAGTTGTCGGCCCCCTTTTGGACATCATTGAGGTTTCAACCCTTGTGACTACTTTAGTTGCTCTCAGCCTCCTTGCATCAATATACTGCTACATCAACTTTAAAGAAACTATCATGAACATTGGTGCTGAAGTAGGGGAAATGATGGGATAATTTGCCTCCCATTACTTTTTAACACCCCCAAATTTTCTTTATTTTTCCATATTCATAACGTACAAATCACTTTTTTACACAGGTAATCTGGAAGTTCTAGTAGTTAGACCCTTGAAAACCATTGATATCTTCTCCGAGGGAGAGGTTTGTAAGAAATCAACTCAAATTACCCAGTTTTGACCATTAAAATATTGTAATTTGAGCATTTTAAGAGATGGTGAGGTGGTCTAAAGTGTTCGACTTTGAGAGTTTGAGGTTTTTGAGGAGAGTGAGCAAAGAGGAGAGCAAAGTCGT
>DRGF01000107.1 GCA_011050175.1 Thermococcus sp.
GATGAACCTGAAGCACTGTCCTCTGAGGCAGACCTCTATGGTCTTCGTCTTCAGCGGGACGTTCGGCTCCTCGGAGTAGTAGTGGCTCATGTGGGATGGTAAGAAAAGGGGTTTATAAAGGTGGAGGGTACTCACCCTGAAGAAACCAGCCAGTCCTCCCACCATGACCCCGCCACGTCTTTGGAAACCCCGTAATCCCACAGGAGCAGGCGCGTCTTAGCGTCGATGGCAATTTGAGGGTGGCATCCTTAGTTTCCGCCTTCACTATGATACATTCTCTCCCGTTTATAGTCCTCACGTCCTCCACCGTAAGGTTGGCACAGCATAGCCTTAGGGTGTAGCCCTTTTCAGCCTTTAGCCGCTCGAATACAGGAGAATATGGGTACCCAACCCTAAAGAGTTCGACCTCAGCCCGGTCCCCCTCAACGAAGATGGAACCGTCCGGCTGGTAAATAACAGGGTTTGAGTCTAATATCTCAGCACGAGCCGTTCCCTCATAAAGTGAGTAGCTGGGTTGCCACCACTCAGTCTTGAATTCCTCAACCATGATGGTCCTGTTCCCATCCCGAGTTACTGTAAAAACTCTCGTAGAGTTCTCAACCAGCCCCCATTTGGAATACTCGCGCGACTTGTACACGAGAGTGAGGTTTGAACTGAGGGACTTAAGATTAGTGGCGTTGAACTTTATCTCGGGTTCCCCCGCGTTATCCATCCGTCCAGAATAGAGGTGGTAGGCACCCCCACTACCAACAGAAAAACGAGGAAAAGAGCAGAATACAACGCCCTAGAGCCCTTCAACCGAACCACCTCAGCACATCCTCATGCCAGCGCTTCAGACAGCACCTTAATTAATCGTTATCAAGAATTTTACTACACACAGATTTTTCTGCTGCTACTAAAGATCCGAACCGGGTGATTTCGAGAAAGGCCTAATAGAGAAATTGCTAGATTTAAATAGGTTTTCCAAACCTTCTTTCACATCCCCCGCCCTTCCTGCTAGATAAACCCTGCCCGCGCTTAGCACCACCGCGTAATCCGCCAGTGGCAGCAGGGGCTCCCATATATGGGAAATTACCACGAAGCTCGTCCCTTTTTCCTTTTCTTGGGCGATAACTGAGACAATCTGCGCAACACTGTCAAAGTCTATGTTGGCCAGAGGTTCGTCGAGAAAAACCACCCTGGGATCTCCGATAAAGGCCTGGGCTATGCTCAGACGCTTGAGCATCCCTGAGGAGTACCTATCTATCCTCCTGTTCAGGAAGGCTTCCAGATTGAACATTTCAGAGACTTTGGCTATCTCTTCTTCGGCATCAACGCCTTTGCCCTCCGCAAGAAAAGACAGCCACTCCCTGCCGCTCACAAACTTTGGGAGTGCGGGAGGATCAAAAGAGGCGCCCACATTTTTTCGTACGTTCGCGTCTTTCCACGGGTTCCTTCCTAGGAGCTTTATCTCTCCCCTGGTCGGTTTGTAAAGACCCAGGGCAAGCTTCATGAACGTTGATTTCCCTCCCCCATTGGGCCCCAAGAGCAGGGTTAGGCCCTTGGGGATTTTAATATTCACATCATCGAGAGCTACGATTGGGCCGAACCTTTTCTGGAGGTTTTTGGCTTCAATTATCATCGTCCATCCCTCCAGATCAGGAAGGCCAGCGAAAGGGCAGTTAACGAGCCCAAAATAAAGTGAGCGTTCCAGTTTTCAGTAGGGAACCCGACCTCTATGGGTTTTATAATTATTGAGCAGTGTGTCTCGGTGGAATTCAAAGAAAACTCATAGTGACCGGGATGTGGAAAGATCATAGGGACTAAATCGCTCCCATAAACCGTTATGGTATAAATGGGGATATTCTCTTCTACGTCCCTGACAAATACCTGAGTTTTATTGGAGCAGGACAGAGACACCTCAACCGAGGCTGCGGAGGGGGAGTAAACGCCCCCGTATTCACTTCCCCCTATACCGATTGAGTGATACACGAGGTCATCGGTGGAAAACCTCACTTGGAATAGCAGGGAGACAAAAATCAGGATTAAGACTGACGAAAGGAAGAATTTCAGAGTCCTCATCTAACATCCCTCCGCTCCCCTATGATGATATAGGCAATGAAAAGCACGGTGGAGAGAAAAATCAGGGTCTTGAAGGACGTTGCATAGGTGCTAAGCCCTGCTTCCCACCATTCAGTGAGTGCTGGCATCAGCCATTTAATGTTAGCCAGAACAGGGAAATACAGGGCCAAAAATGATACCATGATTGCCACGTATGTGTTTGGAGATGAAATGGCGACGAAAGATGACAGTGACACGACATAGAACGTAACGATGATGTAGAAGATGATTACAAAAGGAATACCTTCACGCAAGGCCTTCAAGACACCTTCAAGAGTCCCGGAGAAGTGAAGGACAAACACAACAACATGAAATGCCAGAGAATACACAAAAATCAGGAGGAAATTCGAAAAGAACTTGGCCGTCAAAATGGCCTTCCTTGAATACGGGAGGGCATAGATGCTCAGTGCAACTCCAGTGTCCCTCTCAGTTCTCGTGGATATTCCTACAATAAATGAGGCCATAAGAGTTGCAAAAAGGTAAAAGGTCATATTAGAGTGGCCCATTTCCACGAAAACCCTGTGTAAGTGGAAGTGAGGATAAGTGGAGGAGAAGCTACTCCTGTAACCAATGAGAAATGCTTTATATGCGGCTGAGATAAGGACGCTAAAAAGGAGGAGGACTGAGAGTTTAGTGGGCTCCTGGAGTTCATGCTTAACGAGCGCTCTCATGCATCCCACCTCCTGATTTTTACCGCCCCACAAACGGCGAGCAGAAACACGGAAAGGATAAAGACGATGAAAGAGAGCTTCGGGATTTCCACCCCGGTCAGACGTTTTGTCAGGACTAACTCCGCGTTTGTGTCTGCCAGAACCATTCCAAACCCTCCCATCTCTCCCCTGCTTCTTTTGGAGTCTTCATCAAATAGGGCCACCGATGAGAACCCAAAAGCTTCCCAGAGCGGTGATACTGGCATAAAACCCGTCACCAGAATTCCACTCGACATATCGTAGTAGATGCCGCTCATACCTTGCCACCCATTGCCGGCCACCATATTTGTCCGAATAAACAGTATGGGAGGTTTGAATGTCCTGAAAGGTGTATGAATTACGGTATCGTTAAGGATTATGCTCTTCGTAACTTTCACTTCCTGACCAAGAACACTAGACAGAACCTCTCCTTCCCGTGGAATTTTATCGGGGAGTATAAAAAGAAGGTTTTTTCCCAGAGGAGTTCCACTGTAGACTAAGACGTTATCTCTCAGGTCAATCTCAAAGACTGTCCTTCTCACAATTTTTGGAACGGCCCTTCTGATGAACTCTAAACCTTTATCTCGCTCAACCAAAACCGCATATGTATAGTTCGAGAATTCGATGGAAGCCGTTTCGTTGCAGATCCTTGCTATGCCCTTTCCCCACGTCTCGTTTTCCACGGGATACAGCCTGCAGGAGCCCATAGTTGTTGAGGGCTCTTTTCCTTCGTAAAGAGAGATTAGCTCATTTAATCTTTTGAGGGCTTCTTCGTGTGGGAGCTCAGTATAGCGCTCTTCAGTCAGGTTCTCCGCTTTTAAAACAGCCTCAACGGTGACAAGGCCATTTTCAACTTTCACCACCCTCCAGAACAGCTCACCGTAGGAGCCCCTGTAAGTGGATGAATCCTGGGTTATAGCCACGGAATGCTCTCCTTCAGCCACATACTTAAAATAAACGCCCTCTTTGAGCCAGTAAGGCTGAGCGGATGTTAGTGGGGACAACAGTATCAAAAGGAAAAACAGAAAGAGGGAGGTAGGCCGCCTCATGTTCTCACCTTTTCATCCAATTAATGTCCCTCTACCCAATTAATCATTGCATTTAACTTTCCACAATCAGAGTATGCCGTTACTTCAACGTAGAGATACGCCTTACTGGGTACTAGAGACACATAGTATATGCCGCAACTACCTGTCGTCCATGCATCAACATTTATGGCATAAAGCCAGGTGGATTACTCTGACTGGCTTTTCCACAAAGAGTCAAGGGCGGTACCAATACCATTAGAGACATAATCATGATCACAGACTACTGGATCCCTTATTAGGGCTTCTTCTATCTCTGCCGAGGATTCCTCTTCCATACTCCGACCTGCTCCCCATGCCATGCCCATTGCTGCGGTACTCAGCACCACCCAAAGAGACACCAACAATACAACTACTCGGCGCACTTTATCACC
>DRGF01000036.1 GCA_011050175.1 Thermococcus sp.
AGCCAGCACACCTGTTGAGGAGATGCAGGCATTCCTCCGGGAGAACGGCGTCGGCCTCTGGAAGACGAAGGGCGGGTGGATTGTCAAGGCATCCCAGATAATCCTCGAAAAGTACGGCGGAAATGTTCCGGACGATATCCACGAACTCATGAAGCTTCCAGGCATCGGGAGGAAGTGTGCCAACATAGTCCTGGCCTACGGCTTCGGCAGGCAGGCGATACCCGTCGACACCCACGTGAACAGGATAAGCAAGCGCCTCGGCCTTGCCCCGCCGCGCGCTGCCCCGGAGAAGGTCGAGGAGTACCTGATGGAGCTGATTCCGAAGGACAAGTGGATTTACGTGAACCACGCTATGGTTGACCACGGGAAGAAGATATGCAACCCGATACGGCCAAAGTGCGATGAGTGCCCGCTCAAGGAACCCTGCCCCTACGCGAGGGGCCTTGTGACTGACGGAGATATAAAAGGAAGCTCAAAGAAGTAGTCACTCCTCTTCCTCGACTTCTTCCCCTGCAAGCTTCCTCAGCTTGTCGAGGTCTGAGCCGACCGCTATGAGAACGTCTCCCTCCTTTATGACGTCGTCCTTGCCGGGGTTGTAGATGTAGCGGGTTCCGCGCTTTATGGCGAGGATGCGCGTCCCAATCTTGCTCGGAAGCTTGAGCTGTTCCAGGGACTTGCCGTGCAGGATGGAGCCCTCCCTTACGGTAACCCGTCCCAGCTCCTCCTCAGTGTCCTCCATTATCTTCTTGATTATCGGGTGGGGCTCGACGTCTCTGAGGACTAGGTCTGAGATTTTATAAGCGGCGTCCGAAATCTGCTCGTTTATCTCGGCCATGTCTATAACGCCGAGGAGCTTTAGCGGGTCGTCCTCTTTCTTTGCCAGCAGGAGGGCCAACTTCTTGACCTTCAGGGTGAGCTCGTCCATGCGCTCCTCGAGGAGATAAACCTCCTCCGCTATGTCTTCACTGTTATACATGACCGACGAGAACGCGAGGTCAACCATGAGCGATGAGAGGTCTTTCATCTCTATAAGGCAGCTTCTAATCTCTTCGAGTTCATTCATTGCCCATCACCTTTATGTTGCCCCTCGCTATCTCCTTGAGGTACTCAATCGAGGTGTTTGTGCCCCTGCCTATGAGTATATCACCCGGGAATATCTTGAAGTCCCCGTCCGGGTCGAATATCCAGCGCTTTCCGCGCCTGACCGCTATTATCCAGACGCCGGTGTTGGTGGCGAGGTCAAGCTCTTCCAGGGTCTTGCCCACAAGTATCGAATCGGCGGAGACGTAAACTTTCCCTATTATTTCTTCACTGCCCAGAATAGCCTCGGTTATGACCTGGTGAAGCTCAACTCCCTCAAGCACCATCTTGGCCAGATCCGCCGCCGCGTTCGACATGTCATCGATAGCGTGCGCCATGTGAAGTATTGACGTTATCTGCTCAGCATCCCGCGGGTTTCTAGCGGCAAGAACAGCGTGCACCATCAGGTGGTAGTTGAGCAGGTCGAGGTACTCCTCAAGCTCGAGCACCTCTTCAGCCATTTCCTCCTCGTTGAAGAGAACGGAGGAGTATGCCAGGTCAACCATCAGCTCGGCGGTGTTCTTCATCTCGACAAATATGTCCTTAACGTTCCTTGGAACCTCGATTTCGTCCCACTCTTCCACCCTGCTCTCACCGATAGGGTAAAGAGGGGAAATCTTATTTAGTTTTCGCCTCGAAAAGTTTAATACCTGCTGGTATCAGTCCAGATGGGGGTGAATAGGATGGAGAGTGATACCAATGACGGTTCAAGAGCTCAGAGAAAAGGTGAAGCAGGCCTACAAGGTCTCACTGCCCTCGCTGATTCTCTCTCTGATAATCGGATTCTTCGGTGGCACATTCCTTGGTAGATACCTGGAAAAGATTAGCCGTGATTATCCCGGCCTGCTAGTTATTCTGCCGGGTATGATGGGCCTCCGTGGGAACGTTTTTGGATCCATGGCATCGCGCTTCTCCACAATGCTTTACCTCGGTGACCTCGAACCTTCAATCAGGAAAAAGAAGGTTCTCAAAAATATCGTCATAGCGATGATTCTCTCACTAATCCCTGTGACGATTCTCTGGTCGATAGGTGTCATCCAAGGCATAAGGCACCATGCATTTCAAATTCTCCTCATCGTCGTAGGCTCAACCATACTTGTCTCCCTTATTCTCGGCTACTTTACGGCTTTCGTTACCATATTCGCCTTCAGGAGAGAGGTCGACCCTGACAGCATGGCCGCCCCCCTCGTTGCCTCGATGGGCGACCTGCTCACCATCCCGTCGTTGATAACCTTCATACTTCTCCTCGAGACTTCAAAGGAGGCTTTCTGGGGGAGCAACGTTGCCCTAATTTTGCTCTTCATGTTTCTGTTGACAGTTTCCCGTGTGAGAAAGACCGAGATAGTCGAATTCAAGGAGCTCTTCACGATAATAACGGCCCTTGCCCTGCTCTCACTCGTATCTGGTTTCACACTCCAGAGGTTCAGCGGGCTGATAGGGGCATCCGTAATCCTCGGCTTCGCTTACCCGTCAATCCTCAGCTCCTTTGGAAACTACGGCTCAATAATAGCTGCGAAAACCTCAACCTCACTCCATCTAGGTGAGATTGACGGCTACCTCTCCAAGGAGCCCTTCATGGAGATAGCCGCACTCTTCCTCACAGCGCCAATCGTTGGGGCCCTGATAAACGTCTTCGGGGCGGGAATAGTTTATCTCATCGCGGGAGCCGAGCCGAGGATAATCTACGAACTGGTCCTCAGTTATCCGTTCATGGCACTTTTCGTAATGCTCTACGCCTACACGGTCTCCTACTTCCTCTTCCAGAAGAACATAGACCCCGACCACGTGGCGATACCCCTCATCTCAAACAACAGCGACATATTCGGCACTCTTTACGTCGTGCTTATGGCCAAGCTTATGGTGGGTGGTTGAATGCTGGGCCTCTCAATGACAGCCTTTTCGGGAAAGGGAATGACGGACTTCCGGGAATGGGTCGGGAAAGTGCAAAATACCGGCTTTGACTTCGTGGAGCTCGTAAGCGAGTGGCCGCACTACCTGACGAAAGCCAACTACAGGGGTTTCGCGGAGGTTGTCGAAGGTTACGGGATGAAGGTAACCGTCCACGCCCCTTTCAGCGACGTCAACATCGGTGCGCTCAACGAAAAGCTGCGGAGGGCCTCACTGGAGATCCTGCGCGAGACGATAGAGGTCGCCTCTGAGATGAACGCGCTGGTCGTTACAGTACACCCCGGCCACCACTCGCCGGCAAGTATGAAGAACGAGAGAAAATATCTGGAGATACAGAGGGAATCGCTCAAAAAGATCGCCGCATGGGGCGAGGAGTTCGGTGTAAAGGTCGGCCTTGAGAACATGCCGCGCTTTGTAACCCTCGATGCCCAGACATGCGAAAGGCTGGGTGAGCTACTCGGGGATGTTGAGATAGGAGTAACTTTCGACGTTGGGCATTTGAACACGACGACCGGAGAGTTCGAGCGCTTTCTGGAAATTTTCGGGGACATAATAGTCCACGCCCACCTCCACGATAACAGGGGAGAGAGGGACGAGCACCTTGCCCTGGGTGACGGCACTGTTCCATGGGGCAGGGTACTTCCAATGCTCCCCAGAGTCACGTGGGCCCTCGAAGTGGGTGACATCAAATCTGCCCGTAGAAGCCTCGAATTTTTGAAAAATTTGCATTAATGGACGTTTCAGTTCATTGGCGTCCTCTTTTTACAAAACGCAACTCTTTTATACATTTAAATTGAATTTCCTGCGAGAAGCAGTTCTAACGGAGGGATACCAATGGAGGCAAAGATAGTGGAAGAGATGAAACCATTTTTCGACCCGAAGGCGGTCGCTATCATCGGCGCAACCAACAAGAAGGGTAAAGTCGGAAACGTGATCTTTGAGAACTTCAAGACCAACAAGGAGCGCGGAATCTTCAAGGGCAACATATACCCAGTGAACCCCAAGCTCGACGAGATTGACGGATACAAGGTCTATAAGAGCGTCGAGGAACTCCCGGATGACACTGATCTGGCGGTTGTCTCGATTCCGGCACCTTTCGTGCCCGATACAATGAAGCAGATAGCAAAGAAGGGCATCAAGTCCGTCGTAATCATCACCGGCGGCTTCGGTGAGCTCGGAGAGGAAGGAAAGAAGCTGGAGCGCGAAATCCTTGAGATAGCCAGGGAGAACGGCATAAGGAT
>DRGF01000078.1 GCA_011050175.1 Thermococcus sp.
AGATACTCGGCGAGAAAATCGAAAAGGAGAAGTGGACCGTCGGAACGATAAGCAAAGGAAGAACATGTGTGACGGCAAAGGAAACCTGGCCGAAACACCTCGTCCTCTACAAGGGAAAGCCCTTCGAGGGTGAGCCCGTAGAGGCCCTAAAGGAGATGGGGCCGGAGGATGTCTTCATCAAGGGCGCCAATGCCATTGACATCAACTGGAACGTCGCCGTTTTTGCCGCGGCTCCGGACGGAGGAACCATCGGAAAGACCTTTGGCTGGACTATAACCAAGGGTGTCTTTACGATAACGCCCATAAGCCTGGAGAAGTTCGTACCGACGCCGGTCGAGGAGAGCGCCAAGCTCACGGGCATCCGCTCGTTCGACTGGGGCACCGGCCTCTACGCGGCCCTCGTTCCGATACCTCATGCTCGCCCGGTGACAGAGGTTGAAGCCTACAGAATACTCGCCGGCGTTGAGGCAATACCCATAGCCGCCGGTGGCGCCGGTGGCGCTGAGGGCAGCGTGACGCTCGTCCTAGAGGGCGAAGATGAGGACATGGAGAAGGCCAGGGAGATAACCAAGGCCGTCAAGGGCGAGCCATACCTCGAGCCGTACACCGAGGACTGCTCAATATGCCCGTTCGCGAACATATGCGGAATTGGAACCGGGACTTTGTAATTCAATCTTTTTAAACCTATAAAAAGCCATCACTTCTCTTTTTTTGCCAATATCTGGAGAAAAGGCGCACATAAAGAGATAACAAAAAAGGAAAAATCACTCGAGCATGTCCTCCTGTTTGGCCACGATGTACGTACAGCACAGGTCTCCGGTGACGTTGTTCATCGTCTCGAACATGTCTATGAGCGGGTTGACTCCCAGGGCAAGGGCGACGATTATTGCTATCTGGCTCGGCTCGAGACCGAGGGCTCCAAGGACTATGAAGAGCAGCATCAGGCTTCCTCCTGGGACTCCTCCGGTGCCTATAGCGGACAGCACTGTGGTTATTATCATTATTGCTAGGGAGCTGACTGTGAGGTCAATGCCGAAGACGTCCGCCGCGAAGACCGCCCACATCGGGAGGTGGATGCACACTCCGTTCATGTTTATCGTTGCACCGACGGGAAGGGAGAACTCGGCAAGCTCCTTTTTCACCCTAAACGATTCTATTGCAGTCTTGATGGTGACTGGAAGCGTGGCGGCACTGCTCCTGGTGAAGAACGAGGTTATCATGACCTCCTTGGCCCTCTTGAAGAAGTCTATCGGGTTCTCCTTGAGGAAAACGGAGACGAGTATTGAGTAAACAACGAATATCATTATGACGATTCCTGATATGACGCCCAGCACCGCCTTCAGGTATGGCCCAATGATTGATGGTCCGTAGAGTCCGAAGTTGACGACCGCGAGCGAGAACACACCGATCGGGAAGTACTCCAGAATCCAGGAGACTATTTTGAACATCACCGAATTCGCGCCTGAGGCGAAGTCAAGTATTGACTGAATCTGCTTTCTTTCGGTCTCGTTCTGGGTGTGGTCAAGCAGGACTCTCGCTGCAAGACCGAAGAGGAGCGAGAAGACTATTATCGGGAGGAACTCTCCGTTCGCCAGTGCCTCAAACGGGTTGGTAAACATCCTGAGAACCAGGTCGGTCAAACCTGCCGGCGGGGTTATGGACGGGCCTCCCTCGCCCATGGAGCTTCCCAGCTTCTCGACGTCAACCGCAACGCCCTGTCCGGGGTGTACAATCATAGCAATACCTACTCCAATCATAGCGGCGATGAACGATGTAAACATGTACCACAGGATGACCTTTCCTCCGACCCTTCCCAGCTTCTTTGGTGAGAGTCCCGAAGAGCCCACTATGAGCGAGAAGAACACTATTGGTATGACGACCATTTTGAGCATCCTTACGAGCACTGCGCCAAAGGGCGATATGTATGTCGCCACACTTTCGCCGAGATTGGTGCCGTTTGCCATGTCATAATACCAAATAGTCAGTCCAAACGCAACCCCCAACAAAAATGCAACCCCAACCCTATAGGGCAGAGGTATGCTGGTGTATTTTTTTATGATGCCCACAGGTTCACCCCCCAGATTGGATCCCTGAAATTTTCAACACATAATGTTGGATGATTGGGATATATAACCTTTTGTGTCTATCGGGTTCGAATAATACGTCAGTGCGTCATATTGATCAGCGAAGTATATTAACAATCAGTAATGGCACAAAAATATCGAAGATGGCCATTAACCAGGATGATTACCCAGATATAATGTAATCGCTAGTAGAAAGCCCCCAAATTTTGCAGAGCCGAGGAACTTCAAAGAAAATTCGAGGAATCATCTTCTCGCTCCAGTCATGGGTGAAAATCCTTTCATAAATTAGTTTTTAAATCTCACCTACTTGGTGTCCTCCGGGGGTGAGAGGGTGGACGAGCTCGAGATGATCAGGAGGAAGAAGATGCTCGAACTCATGAAAAAGGCAGGAATGATAGAGGCCAAACCGGAGGGCCCGAAGGTCGTCATTGAAGTCATCACCGCTCCCGGTTGCCCCTACTGTCCAATAGCGGTCCAGATGGCAAAGGAGCTTGAGAAGAAATACAATGGCGTCGCGGCGAGGGAGCTGAGCGTCGCAACGCCCGAAGGCCAGAGAAAGGCGATGGAGCACAACATAATGGGAACCCCAACGGTACTCATAAACAACAGGGTGGAGTTCATAGGCGTGCCGAGCTTCGCCGAGTTCGAGAGAAAAGTGAGGACGCTGTTGGGCCTACAGTGAGGCCCCGGTAAGAACCCAGACTCCAATGGCTATCAGCAAAAGCCCCGCCACAACGGAGAGCTCCGCGCTGTGCCTGACCATCGCCTGGGAGAAGCGCTTGCTCTCGCTCACGCTCCCCATGGCAAGCAGGATTACGACGAGGGGGAGCACGAAGATGATGTTGTAGAGCGCCAGGAGGAAGAAGGCGAGAGCCCTGCTGCTGTGGGCTATTATCGTCGCGTAGACGAGGTAACTGCCGGCCGAGCAGGGTAGGAGGGTGGTGGAAACAACTACACCGAGGACAAAGGAGCCGACAAAGGTCGCGTCGGCGCTGAATATCTTTTTCCGTATTTTCCCCTTGTCTCCTATCCTGGAGCGCTCCATTATCCCCGTGACTATAGTGTATATCCCGAAGCCTATCGCAAAAACGCCTGCCGCCCAGAGGGGAATGTACTGGCCGAGGAAGAGCAGGCCGACGCCGAGGAGGTAGTAGGAGGCGTAGACCGCCAGTATAAACGCGGAGCCGATTATGTAGAGCCTCCTCCGCGAGACTTCCCTAACAGATATCGCAATGAGGAGCATCGTGTAAATCACGAAGGTGCACGGGTTTATTGAGTCGCTCATGGCCAGGGCGTAGAACTTGGGGATAAAGTCCGGAATCCCCAAGAAGTATAGAACGACGGCACTTAAGCCGAATGACGCCAGCAGGATTATGGTGAGGGCCTTGATTTCACTCCTCATGGTAGAAGAATACGCCTAGTGGCTTTTTACACTTTCCGAAACAAAAAGTTGAAAACAAAAAGTCACCCTGTCGAGGTGGCGTTGGAGTTCAGCTGGTCGAGTATTCCCTGAACGTCAACGGGCTTGTGCTCAACGAACAGTGTGTGGAGGGCGTCAATAACGAGCTTCCATTTGGGCTCGTCGCGGGGTAGGAGGTATACCTTGCCGACGATGAGGAATACCCCGTTGTTTTCCATGGCCGTTGCAATGATTTCGGGCGCTTTTTCCACGTCGAACTCTCCCTCAATGACGGCGTAGAGCGTCCCGTTGTAGGCGATTGCTATCGCAGGGACGCCGGTTATGCCCGTGAGCTGCGCCAGCTGGTTGAACAGCTCCATGTTGGTCTGGTTATTGACGAGCTCGTAGTATGTGAAGGCCTCCTCTCCATACTCCGCAGGTATTTTCTCCTTCATGTTCCGGCAGTGGGGGCAGGTCTTTGCACCGTACATGTAGAAGTGAACCTTATTGAGGTATATCTTAGTGCCGTTGACGTCAACGTGGTCCTGTTGAGCGGCTGTGGACGTTGGAGAAGCTGTGTCCGTATTATCACTTCCTATGCATCCTGCGGAAAAGCCTATGAGGAATAACAACAGCAAAAGCACTCCTGCCTTCTTCATTAGACCACCTGC
>DRGF01000158.1 GCA_011050175.1 Thermococcus sp.
CCGAGCCCCATCAAGTTCCTCAACCGCAGCGTCCTGAACCGCCTCGAAAGGGCCCTTGAGGAGGTCGATGCGCCCCCTGAGGTTAAGGATGCCATAGGCCTGGAAAAGGCTGAGGTCCACAAGCTCAAGAAAGGTTTATTAGCCCTTGGGAAGAACTTTATACTCAGCGAGGGGGCGTACCTCATAGTCTTCAACAAGCCCTCCGCAAGGGAGCTTATACTGAAGTATCTGGGGATGCTGGATGGAGCTTGAAGCTGCAGCCTGGATCGCGGTGTCGCTTGTGGTTTTATACCTCGTCTGGGAGACGGTTAGTCCGGTTCTTTCCCCCATTATACTCGCGATAACCCTGGCCTACATATTCTACCCCTTCCACGAGCGTCTCTCAAAGAAACTCGGAAAACGTGGTTCAGCGTTCGCCGCGACCGGCATCCTGACGGTCCTAACGTTTCTCTTCATAATAGGCTTTGCCCTTTGGATAAACGACGTCAAGCACTCGCTGACGTACTATATAGATGCTTTTTTCCAGTGGATGCTTGAGTTCGACCTCCCCCCCACACTCGATGAGCTCATCCAGCGCCTCGCGGAGGATATACCCAAGCGCTTTGAGGAGTACGTTCTCGGCTACACTTACTCCCTTCCCACGCTCTCCCTCCAGGCCATCGTGATGGTCTTCGCGTTCTATGGAATACTCGTGAACACCGAGGCGATACGGGAGGAGGTTAACACCCTCCTTCCGCGTGACAACAGGGAACTGGCCCTTAAACTCCTGAACAGCGCTGGAAGAACCCTCCACAGTCTCCTGCGCGGATGGCTCGCCCTGAGCATAATCAAGGGTGCGGCCATAGCGATAGGTTTCTATCTCTTCGCCATAGCCGACGCCGGCGGTGCGATAGCGGCCGGCATCTTCACGGTAATCTTTGAGCTTCTCCCGGTTCTCGGAGGATGGATGGTCTGGCTGGCGGGGGCGGTGTATCTCTTCAACACCGGACACGTCGCCTCTGCGATCCTCTTCGCCCTCTATGGCGCTGTTTTCGTCTCTCCCACGCCAGACTACATTCTCAAGTCCCGCCTTGGTGAGAGAGAGACGGGAGTAAACGCTCTGATAAGGCTCGTTGGAATCTTCGGGGGATACATAGCCTTCGGCTTCGTCGGCCTGATAATTGGTCCCGTCGCCCTGTCCCTCCTCGGGACCCTGGTCGATGAATGGAAGAAGACGAAAGAAGCGGCCGCTACATCCGGAACTTCCTCATGAACGCCGCCATCTTAACGGCATCGAGTGTTTCCCTGACGTCGTGTGTCCTGATTATGTTCGCCCCGTTGAAGACGGCCACCGCCGTGGCGGCAAGGCTCCCCGGGAGCCTCTCCGAGGGGTCTTTTCTGTCAGTTATCGCCCCGATGAAGGACTTCCTGGAAACCCCTATGAGGATCGGCCGTCCGAAGATTTTGAGCATGTTGAGGTTCGCCAGAACCTTTGAGTCCCACTCGTACCAGGGCGGCCACTCCGGGCGGAGGAAGCCTATCGCGGGGTCTATGGCCATCTCCTCAACGCCGTGCTTTTCAGCTATTACGATGCTCTCCTGCAGAAGGTTCACCACGGTGTGAACCGGGTCGCTGAACTCCCTCACCTCTCCGTGGGCGCAGACTATCACTGGGGCACCGTACTCACCGGCCACTTCCGCCATCATCGGGTCGCCCTTCAGACCGGTGACGTCGTTTATCACATCCGCGCCCGCCTTCAGGGCCTCCTCGGCGACTTTTGCGCTGGTGGTGTCTATGCTTATTGGAACATCCACGTGGTCGCGGATTGCTTTAACCGCCCATATCGCCCGCTTTACCTCTTCTTCAACGGGAATCTGGGTCTCCAGATAAGGCGCGGTGGATTTGGCACCGATGTCGATGAAGGCAGCCCCGTCCTCCACCATCCTCACCGCGGTCTCAATGAGCCTCTCCTCGTCGTTCCTGACGCTCCCTTTGTAGAAACTCTCGGGCGAAACGTTGATGACGCCCATCACTTGAGGCTCACTCAGGTCAACTCCGGCGAACTTCATGGTTCTCCCCACCCAAAAATAACCATTGAATATAAAAGGACTTTTGCCCTTTCAGTTCTGGTGGTGTTCATGATAATCCGTACTCCGAGGAGGCTTCATCTGGGTCTCATCGATCCCTCAGCCGCCTTTGGCAGGCGCTTCGGGAGCCTCGGCGTTGCCCTTGAAGGTGGCTACGAGGTTAAAATCATCGAAGGCGAGGCCATGGAAGTGATTGCAGATGGGGAAGACAGGGAAACCATCGAGTTCGCCATAAAGAGGATGAACTCCGCCTACGAAACCGGGGTCAACTACATCGTTGAGGTCAGGAAAGCCATCCCCCGACACGTTGGTCTAGGCTCCACCACCCAGCTCAGTCTGGCGGTCGCGATGGGGATAGCCCGGCTTAACAACCTGAACGTCTCGGTTGAGGAGCTGGCCGGGGTTCTTGGAAGGGGAAGGAACAGCGGCGCCGGAATCTACTCCTTCGTCCACGGTGGATTCGTCATAGACGGCGGTGTTGGGAACGGCATTCCGCCCCTGATATTCCGCGAGGACTTCCCGGAAGACTGGGCTTTTCTCCTGGTTATTCCTGAGCTCAAGCCCGGCCTCGATGAGGAGGAGGAAAAGCCCGTGATGACTGGGGTTGTGGGAAGGACAGACGTTGCCATGGAGATAAGCCACAGAATTCTGCTCGGCCTCCTGCCGGCCCTCAAGGAGCGGGACGTGAGGGCCTTCGGTGGGCATCTCTCCGCGATACAGAGGCTCGTTGGAAAGCACTTCGAGCCGTACCAGGGAGGGGAGTTCAGGGAGGACGTCAAGCTGATACTCGACTTTCTGGCGGAGAAAACCTACGGCTGCGGTCAAAGCTCCTGGGGACCGACCGTTTACGGGCTGATACTCAGGAGTGAATTCCAGAGGCTCAGCGGGGAAGCCCACGACTACCTTCGGGAGCACGGGATAAGGGCGAAGGTCGAGCTTGGCATTCCGAACAACACCGGGGCGGAGGTAATTGGAGAGAGCGCCTTCCTTGAGAGGCTGATAAAATCCGTGGGTGGTTAGATTGACGCTGGACGGGTTCATCAGGGTAAAATACAGGGTCAACGAGGAGAAGGTGGAAGTTCTCAGGGAGATTCTAAGTGAACTTGGCATCGACTGCGCCAGAACCATCGAGGAGAGGGTTGACCTTCAGTTCGACGCCCTCAAAAATCTCCACGACAATCTGAGAGACGACGAACTCTTCATTAAGCTGGTCATAGCCAACTCCCTCGTGAGCTATCAGCTGAGCGGAAAGGGCGAGGACTGGTGGTGGGAGTTCTCCAGGCATTTCTCTGAAAACCCGCCGGGAGGAAGCATAGCAGAAGCTTACTCCCGTTTCCTGCCTAACTCCCGGACGAACAGGCGGCTCGTTGCTGGAAAGGTGAGGCGCCTCCAGAAACTTGAGCCGTCCCTTGAGAGGCTTTCCATCAATGATTTGAAGGAGTACTATTTCAGCGGGATGGAGCGCCTTCGCGACGAGCTTGTGAGGACACTTGGCTCAAAAAAGAACGCGAAAACGATAGTCTTCGCGGTGAAAATGTTCGGCTACGCGGGCAGGATTGCGTTCGGGGAGTTTGTCCCATATCCCATGACAATTGAAATCCCAGACGACATGAGGATAAGCGCCTACACGAAACGCTTTACCAGCGAGCCACCGGTGAGCTTCTGGAGCAGGGTAGCGAAGGAAACTGGAATTCCTCCTCTCCACATTGACTCGATTCTCTGGCCTGTTCTTGGAGGGAAAGAAGAGGTCTTGAGAAGGCTGAGAAAACACCGCTCAAAAGCAGATCTTGTTCTTGAACTCAAGAATCTCTGAATATAAATTTTTGCTATAATACAATTTTGGGATAATCTTTTTATACTCTAAATTGGAATAATAGTACAATTTTGGGATAATCTTTTTATACTCTAAAAATATTAGTAGTCAGGGGTGCAGGAAAAATGCTGTGGGGACTGATACTTGAGTTGAAACAGAGTGTACGGAGCAAAAAGGTCATTGGAACGCTGGGAATAATGTTGCTGCTCTACGTAC
>DRGF01000021.1 GCA_011050175.1 Thermococcus sp.
GATGACGTTGAGGCTGTCGGCCCTCTCAATGAATGCCTCAAGCGAGGGCTCGCTTATCGAGTTCGTGTAGCGCTGGATTTCCTCCGGCAGGGTCATCGCCACGCCGAGCGCCTTTCCTTCCTCGCCTTCAACAAGAACCCACGTGTAGGGGAGGGCAAAGCCGAAGTCAACCAGCTCAAGCCCATCAGTAAGTTCCAAGGCTTTTTTCTTTATCTCCGAGAGCAGCATAACCATCACTTCACGGCCTTTATTACCACAAAGCTCCCCTCGCCGTAGCCCGGCTTGACGGGTTCAACTTCTTTAATCTCGTCGAGCCTGTGGAAGAGAGTCTGAACTATCTCGAACTTCCTGAAGCCTACCTTCCTGAGCAGTTCCAAGAGTTCATCCGTAGAAAAGAACCTCGCCTCGCGGTAGAAAACGCTTTTCTCTTTATTTCGCTCGTATTCCTGCCCAATAGGGCTGTTCCTGTCAACGAAGCCTATTATCAGTGCTCCCCCCGGCTTCAGGACTCGATAGGCCTCGCGTAAAGCCTTTTCGGGATCGTCAACGAAGCATATCGTCGTAACCATCAGGAGGTAGTCGAGGCTTTCATCTGGGAAAGGAATGCTCTCGGCAACCCCTTCGATGACCTCTATGCCTCTCTTTCTGGCTATCTCTGCCATGGCCTTCGAAGGCTCGACGCCGAGCTTTATCCCGAGCGGTTCCGCGAAGCGGCCGGTTCCAACGCCTACCTCCGCCCCCTTCCCTTCCTTCGGCAGAAGCTTTCTAACCGCCTCAAGCTCGGAAAGGTAAGCGTATCCGTGCCTCTCAAACCAAGCCTCATACCTCTCCGTGAACTTCTCAAAGGGTTCCGTTTTTGGCATTTCGTACACCCCCACTATATTGATAGGTGGACTCAAAAACCTTATACGCTTTTAGGCCGACCTAATTCCGGTGGTGATATGATAGCCTTCGGCCCGGTTCCCTCAAGGAGGCTCGGAAGGAGCCTTGGGGTGAACAACATTCCCGATAAGGTCTGCACCTACGCCTGCGTTTACTGCCAGATTGGAAGAACTTTGAGGATGGAAATCGAGAGAAGGGCCTTCTACGATCCGGAGCTGATATTCAGGGAAGTCTCCGAGAAAGTCAACGAAGCCTTGGAAAGGAGAGAGGAAATCGATTACATAACCTTCGTCCCCGACGGGGAGCCAACACTCGATGCCAACCTCGGAAGGGAGATAGACCTTCTCAAAGGGCTCGGAATAAAGTTGGCCGCCCTCACAAACGCTTCCTTAATCTGGCGCGAGGACGTGCGGGAAGACCTTCTCAAGCTGGACTTTGTTTCGCTGAAGGTGGACTCCGTCAGCGAGGCCCCCTGGAAAAGGGTTGACAGGCCCCACAAGAGCCTGAGCCTGGAGAAAATCCTTGAGGGGATGCTTGAGTTCAGGAAGGAGTTCAGAGGAAAGCTCGTAACTGAGACCATGCTAATAGACAACGTAGATTACGGCGATGAGTTCGAGCGGATAGCCGACTTTTTAAGGGAGCTAAAGCCGGACACAGCTTACATAGCCATCCCCACCAGACCCCCGGCCGAGCACTGGGTGAGGCCCGCGAGAGAGGAAGTAATCAACAGGGCTTTCCAGGCCTTCAGCAGGGCCCTCGGCGAAGACCGTGTTGAATATCTTATAGGCTACGAGGGGAACGCGTTCGCATTCACCGGAAACGTGGAGGAAGATTTGCTCAGCATCGCCGCCGTCCATCCCATGAGGGAAGACGCCGTAAGAGAGTTCCTGCGGAAGGCGAACGCCGACTGGAGCATCATTGAAAAGCTGATCCGGGAAAACAAGCTCATAGAGCTGGAATATGAAGGAAAGAAGTTCTACATGAGGCGGTTAAAGAGCAGAGAAACGCGGTGAGACATGGTTGTCTGAATGTTAGGGCAACCGAAAACTTTAAATGCTGTGCATATGCACAAAATAATAGAGACAAAGGAGAGGTGGTGGATATGAGGATCGCGATACCAACCAACGGTGGTGGACTTGAGGACACGGTTGCCCCGCTCTTTGCCAGGGCTCCGGCGTTCCTCATAGCAGATGTTGACGAGAAGGGCAACGTTATCAACAGCGAGGTCATCCAGAACGGCGCCGCCGTAGCAGGCGGGGGGGCTGGCCCGATGGCCCTCCAGACCCTCATCAACGAGGGTGTCGAGGCAATAGTAGCACCGCAGGTCGGCCCGAACGCCCTCGGCGCAATCCAGGCGGCGGGAATAAAGCTCTACCAGGTGGCACCCGGGACTCCAGTTGAGGAGGCCATAAAAGCAGCGGTCAGCGGAAGTGTTAGCCAGTTCACGGCCCCAGCGGCACCCGCCCCGGCGGCTCCAACGGCACCAGCTCCCGCCTACGGGCCCTACTCGGCAACACCTGCCTACGGCTACGGCCCCGGTTGGGGCAGAGGCTGGGGCCGCGGTGGCGGCTGGGGAAGAGGCAGGGGTTTCGGCCGTGGATGGGGCAGAGGTGGCAGAGGTTGGGGAGCAAGGCTCGGCTACTGCCCATGGACAGGTCAGCCCAGCAGGAGAGCCTGGCTCGCGAGGTTCTTTGGCCGGTGGTGAATCTTCTCTTTTATCTTATCAGTGCGAGCTTTGAGAACGTACCGGAGGAAGAAGAATGCCAAGAGGAATGGGAAGGGGATACGGCAGGGGGAGATACGGATTCTACCCATTTGGCGGTGCTTACGGCATAATTGACCTGCTACTCCTGTTGGGAATCCTGTACTTTCTGCTCAAGCTCTTCGTCGTGGCGCTTCCATATGCCCTGGGACTGGTGATACTCCTGCTCCTCAGGTCTTTCCTGGGGCGCCGTTTCTGGGGATGGGGACGGCCATTTTGAGCTTATGCAAACTTTTTTAAGTTCGGCTTTCCTAATTCATCTGGAGGTGATGTAAAATGAGGATTATCGTGTCAACCGTGAAGGGAGGCCTCGAGGATTCAGTTAACCAGCACTTCGGGAGGACGCCCACTTTTACGATAGTTGACGTCGAGAATGGAGAGATAACAAACGTCCAGGTCGTCCAGAACCCGGGCTACAGCCAGCCGAGGGGAGCTGGAGTTACCGCGGCGCAGTTCTGCATAGACCAGAGAGCCGATGCCGTAATAGCCGGCCAGTTCGGACCAAACTCCGCGGGAGTACTTCAGGCCGCAGGCATAAGGATGGTCTCTGCCCCGGTCACCATGACTGTCAGGGAAGCAGTTGAGGCTTTCCTTAGGGGCGAGCTCACCCAGGCCGTCTTTGGCCCCGAGGGCGGCAGGGGAAGGGGACACGGCATGGGCCGCGGTGGAGGTTGATGAACCTCTTCTTTTTGATTTAATTTTGATTCTAGGTATAATTTCAACAAAGGGATACATCTCCTGCTGGCACTGTGTGAACCGATCAGTCCATCACTGAACCAATAATAGTTAACATTATCAGGTATGAGCGAGATATTAAAACGGTGATAACCTTGAGAAAAAGCCAGCGGCTGGCGGGTCTCTGCGCACCTCCAGTCGGTTTGGGTGGAGTTTTCATCGCAATGGCCACACACCGCTCCTGGTGGAGCCTGACCGACAACGCCATAAGCGACCTTGGAAGGGTCGGGCTGCCCTACAACTGGGTGATGAACCTCTCACTTATCGTAGCCGCGATTTTGGGCGTATACTACACGATTGGCCTATTCAGCGAGCTTGAAAACACGGTAGAAAAAGCCGGCGTTGGGATTTTCATCCTCGGCCTGGTGTTCCTGGCGCTGATAGGCATATTCCCCGAGGGAACGAGCCCACACTACTATGTCAGCTGGGGTTTCTTCATAACTGGCAGCGTGGGGCTTCTAATAACAGGACTCGGTTTCTGGCTCGATGGAGAAAGGGACCTTGGGGCTTTTACTGCCGGCATCTTCGTTGTCGGGTGGATCCTTGCGGTGTGGGCATTCAGAAGTTTCGAAGGCGTGGCAATCGCGGAATTCATTGGGGTTTTCGCGATTGTAATCTGGCACTATGCCGTGCTGTGGGCAAAATTCTACAGGGCAGAAAAGAGGAGGAAAAATTAAGAC
>DRGF01000205.1 GCA_011050175.1 Thermococcus sp.
CATTAAAGGCCTGCCCGAGAACATCCAGGAGCTGCTTAAGGCCTTTGGCGTGAGACACCGCGTCATCCAGAGGCCGGTTTTGAGGAACCTGAACTTTGAGATTCGGCCGGGCGAGCTCATAGCAGTTGTGGGTGCGAGCGGTGCAGGAAAGACCACCCTGCTGAGGCTTATCCTCGGAGCGGCAAACGGATGGTGGGAAGAGCTCTTCAGGCCCACTGAAGGGAAGATTGAAGTCCCCGACAACGCAAAGGTCTCTGTGATGATTCCCGGCGAGTTCGAGCCGGCTTTCGGGACGGAGAGCATCTTGGAGCACGTTTACAGGAAGATAAGCGACCTCAACGCCGCCGTGGAGGTGCTCAACAGGGCAGGTCTGAGCGACGCAGTCCTCTACCGCGCGAGGTACGGTGAGCTGAGCACCGGTCAGAAGGAGAGGGCGAGGATAGCTTCCCTCCTGGCGGAAAAGCCCAACCTCCTCCTCATAGACGAGTTCGCGGCCCACCTGGATACTCTCACGGCGATGCGCGTGGCAAAGAAAGTTGCAGAGATAATCCGTGAAGCGGGCATCACGGCGCTGATAATTACCCACAGGCCAGAGGTTCTAAAAGCTCTGGATCCAGACAGGGTGCTGTTCGTCGGCTACGGCACTGCACGGGTCGAGGACAAGGGAAAATCCGAAAAGGGCAGGAAATCAGAGTAAATAGGCTGACCCGTTGAAGAGACAGATCCCATTCTCTTTTTTCCCGTTATATCGGGAGCCCCGGAATCGGGCCGTGGACGAGTCTGAGAAGGCCAACGAGGACGGGCTGGTGAACGAGGTAAATGAGCAGTGTGTGCCTGCCTGCAAAGGCGAGGAAGTGAACTACGGGGTTTGGAGGCAGGGGAAGGCTGAATTTTCTCTTTCCGCCGGGGTAGAAAACGCTCCCGACTGCCATCCCGAGGAGGAACACCCCAAACCACGGAAAAATCGGGAAGTAGTCGGGAGTAAAGTAATCCTCAGGCATTGCCCCCAAAGGCAGGAGCACCAGGCCGTCGTGAAAGTTTTTAACCACCTGCGAGCCGGCCAGGAAGAACGCCGCCCAGAAGATGTTCTTCGGGCCAAAGCGGTGGAACGGAACCGCCAGGAGGCTCGCAACGCCTAGGAAGTGGAGGACGCCGAAATGTATGGTCATTCCATCGAGGAAAAAGTGGGTAACCCCCGTTATCACCATTCCAAGGCCAAACAGCTTGAGGAACCTTTTGAGGTACTTCATGTAGGGTCTGGGGTTTTTCTTTAAAGTTCTCGAGTAGCTTATCCAGAGGGAAAGGCCCGAGACAAAGACGAAAATTGAAGCCGTAACCCTAGCAAAGAGCCACCAGAAGAGTTCGTGCTGGGAGTAGCCCAGAAAAAGCTGGAGGTCGGTCACGAAATTGGAGACCACCATCATCGTTATTCCAATACCGCGCAGGAGGTCGACCTCCCAGTACCTGCCCTTCAGATACATGTCAGCACCGAACATAATACCCCGTAGGGCCGATGGTTAATAGCCCTTTCGCCTACAGAGAGACGCACAGGACGTCAAAGAGAACTGCACCTAGCCAGTGGAGGAGAAAACTGGGAAGAAAGCTCTCAGCCCTGAGGTCGAGCTTGGCAAAGACTATTCCCGCCACAAATGAATAGGGAATCTCAATCCCCGGTTTTCCGATATGAACTAGGGCGTATGGGACGTCCTGCGCCAGAATCCCCAGCCACTCGTTCTTTTTTGCAAGGGGAAAGAGCAGTATTCCACGATAAAACGCCTCGTGAGCGAACATTATGGCCCCAATTGCCAGCTCTTTGAGAATGAAGTCAAGCGGTCCCGAGTAGTCGAATATTGGATAATACCCTTTCATAGAGGGTATCGTCGTGCCGTATACGCTCAACGGGATGGTGGCAATCAGGAGAAAAATGGCCCACTTATACTCGGAGAGCACCCCCAACCGAATTCCAAGCTCTTCCCGCCGGAAACCAATCGCGTATGCCAGGATTAACGGGAGGACAACGTAAAAGAGAACGTTATAACCTGCCCAGAGGAAGAGCCCGCCGCGGCTGTAGCGAAGTGCAATGATAAACGGCAGGGAGAGTGCGTAGAGAACGTACGGGTTGCGTCTGAATTCCATGGAGAAAAGTTGGGAGAGGAGGATAAAAGCTTTTCACTCCTCCTTGGACTCCTTCTTCTCCTCGGCGGCCTTCGTCTTCTTCTTGCTGGTGGTCTTCCTTGTGGTTGTCCTCCTGGTCTTCCTGCCCTTGGTGCTCCTCCTGGTGGTCCTCTTCTTGGTTTTCTTCTCGGGCTCTTCCTTCTTCTCCTCGGCCTCTTTGGGCTCCTCCTTGGTCTCTTCAGGTTCTTCGGCCTTCTCCCCGGTGGTTTCCTCCGGCTTCTCCTCGGCTTCTTCGGCCTTTTCTTCTACCTCTTCCTTTTCCTCAGCCTTCTCGACGAGGGGCTCGCTGACTTCCTCGGCGAGCTCTACAACTTCCGCCTCCTTCTCTTCGGGCGGCTTGAGGAGCTCCTCGACGCTCGGCTTGAAGGTGACTTCCTCGTAGCCGATGAACTTAAGGTCGCTCTCGAGGAGTATCTCTCCGAGTACAAGGGTGTTCTTGTCAAGCTCGACGTTGTTGAAGTCCACGGTGACGTCCTTCTCGCCGACCTCAATGATGACCTTCTCGGTGTCCACCATCGGCATGCGGAGCTCTATCAGGGCCTTGACCCTCTCAATCGGGTCCTCGATCTTCTCAACGACCTCGACCTCGTAGACGAGGTGCTTGCCGGCGTAGGGGTGGTTGAAGTCGACCCTTACCCTACCGCCGCTGACGGTGAGGACACGGCCCTTGAGCTTCCTGCCGCCCTCGGTCTCGACCTCAACGGGCATTCCCGGGAACGGGTAGATGCCCTGCCTCCTGAACTGGCCGAGGGTGAAGGTCTTGATGAGCTTGGGGTCGCGCTTTCCGAAGCCCTTCTCGGGCGGAACCGTTATCTCGTACTTCTTCCCAACATCAAGGCCCCCAAGCTGCTCGTCGAGGCCCTTGAGAACGTGACCGGCACCAACAGCTATCGGAACCGGGCCGTAGATGCCCTTCTCGCTGTAGATACCGGCCTTTTTGGCAACTTCCTCATAAGTGGTGTCAAAGACCTCGCCGGTCTCCTTGACCTTTCCGGTGTAGTGAAGCTTTATGACGTCTCCCTTCTGAACCTTCATCATCGTAACCCCCTTTTCTTGCTCTACCCCGGATTGAAAGGGTTACTTTTTAAGCTTTTGCCGGAGGCCGTACACACCCTTAGAGACTTCCAAAAAAGAGCGGGCCGCGTACACAAATCTGGGCATTATGGGGGCGATAACCTAATAAAAGGGCCCTACAAAGTTCCTCCGGTGGTGAGAAGATGGCGATAAGAGTGTACAACACTATGACGAAGCAGAAGGAGGAGTTCAGGCCCCTGAGAGAAGGCGAGGTCAGGATGTACGTCTGTGGGCCAACGGTTTACGATTACACTCACCTCGGCCACGCCAGAACATACATAGCCTTCGACGTCATCAGGAGATACCTCGAGCACCGCGGCTACACCGTCCTTATGGTCATGAACTTCACCGATATAGATGACAAAATCATCCGCAGGGCTAACGAGACCGGTGAAGACCCAAAGAAGCTCGCCGAGAGGTTCCTCAGGCTCTTCCTTGAGGACATGAAAGCTTTGAAGGTCAAGCCCGCCGACATTTACCCGCGCGTCACCGAGCACATGGACGAAATTATAGAGTTCGTGAAAAAGCTCCAGGAGAAGGGCTACGCCTACAAGGGGAGCGACGGCGTTTACTTTGAGGTCCAGAAGTTCAAGGACTACGGAAAGCTCAGCGGAATAAAGCTCGATGAGCTCAGAAAGGGCGCGCGCGTTGAGCCTGGAGAGGGTAAGAAGAACCCGGAGGACTTCGCCCTCTGGAAGAAGGCCAAGCCGGGAGAGCCGAAATGGGAAAGCCCCTGGGGCGAGGGAAGGCCCGGCTGGCACATAGAGTGCTCCACGATGAGCACGAAGTATCTCGGCGAGAG
>DRGF01000129.1 GCA_011050175.1 Thermococcus sp.
ATGAACCTTGCCAGACCGTAGATGCCCGCGTTGACCACGAGACCACTCAGGACTGCCGATATCGGGGACGGCGCTGAGGAGTGTGCCCCCGGAAGCCAGAAGTGGTTCGGCATGATTGCCGACTTTATGGTGAAGGCCCACGTTATGAGCGCCATTGCCAGGGCGAACACTACTAGAAGGTCGCCTCCGGCCTCAGATATGGGGAACGGGTAACCCCTTGCCTTCGCCGCAAGGTCTGCAAAGTTCACCGTGCCGAAGCCGTAGTAGAGCACGCCGAGCGCCAGGAAGTAGAAGGTCGTTCCGATGGAGCTTATGATGGCGTACCTGACACCGGAGTAGGCAGGGTAGCCTTCCTCCGTGTAGAACATAACAAGTCCGTAGGCAGCGACTGCGGTAACTTCGAGCATTACGAAGAGGTTGAACGCGTCTCCGGTGAGGAAGATTCCCAGCAGTCCCGCCTCCAGCCCAAGGTAGAGGGTGTAGTACCACTCGACACCGGTCTCGTGCTCAAGGTATCTGATTGAGTAGAACGTTATTATGAACATGAGGAACGACGTCGTAAGGGCGAGCAGTGCCCCGAACTTGTCCACTTCGTAGATTATGCCTATGGGGGCCGTCCATCCACCGAAGGTGTAAATCAGCGGCTTTTCCGAAGAGTACGCCGCCTTAAAGAGGTCCAAGCTCAATATGAACGTTAGACCCGTCACTATTATCGCGTAGGCGTTAATGAACCTCCTGTTGCCCTTAAGTATCTGGGATAAGACGGGGAGCGCGAACGCAAACGCCATTGGAATCGTGGGGAGTATCAGTGCGTTCATCTGGATCACCCCTCAAAAATCCTCTTTGCGTGTTTTTCGAACTCCTCCAGAATCTCCCTTCTGGCCTCGTCGGGGTCTCTCGTCTTCACATCTATCCAGTTGACGTAGGCGTATTCGTCGTCCATGTACACCGTTACGGTTCCAGGAGTGTTTGTTATCGAGTTGGCGACCAGGAACTTGGCATATTCATCCTTTACAGTAATCGGGACCTTAATGATGCCCGGGTTCGTCTCGCCGGAGATTATGCGCTTTATGACGTCCAGGTGGGCCTTGAGCTCGATTACCGTGATGTACTTGATGAAATAGGCCACCATGGCCACCCATCTTGCGGGGTTGAGGGCCTTCTGGGGGTTTTTCACTAGATACCTGCCAAAGAGCAGGCCTGCAACGACTGCGGTTATTGCTCCCGTTATGATGTCATAGGGCGTGGCTGAACCCGTTATTATTATGTACAGGATGAACGCGAGTAGCGTCACCGGTAGGAACCTCATTCCTCCCACCTCACGAGCTTTCTAACGTCCACAGTGCCGTACTTCCTCTGGATGTGGATTGCACCGTAGGCCATGAGCACGGTTATTGCAAGCCCGATGACTATCGCGGTAATGGTGAGGGCCTGCGGAAGCGGGTCAACGGCTCCCCTAACGAGCTCCTCAACACCCTTCTGTGAATAGTCCGTGAGCACCGGCGGGAGAGGGTTCTTAACGGCGCGGTATCCCAGCAGTATGACAGCCACGTTGATTATGTCGGAGAATATACCCAGGCAGATTATCTTCTTCACGAGGTTCGGTCTCACCGCTATGCCGTACAGGGAGATTATGATGATCGCGGCTATGCTGCTCACTATCAACGCGAGTGCAAACGTCATGCTTCGCTCCCCCCTTCAGGGTTTGAAAGAAGCAGGAATATTATCGTGAATCCTGCTCCAACCGCCAGGAACTCTGCCATGTTGAAGAGGGACAGGCTTCCGCTGACCAGCATTCCATAGAGCTCCTTCGGGTATATCGACAGGTTCTGCATGAAGCGGCCTCCCGCGAGGAGGGGGTAGAATGCAGCGAGGGCTATTGTGAGGAGGCCTATCGTTCTTATAACGAGGGCCCTCTCTTTGTTGAGTCCGGCCTTCTCAAGGGCCTTCTTTGAGAACCCGACTATCACGAGTAACGGCACCACTGCGAGCATTGAACCTCCCTGGAAGCCACCTCCAGGTGTTATGTGGCCGTGGAACGCGGTTGTGGCGGCCGCTACGAACGTGATCAGGCCGACTATCTTCACGCCCGTTTTGGTGATGTTGGTGAAACCGCGCGGGTGGAAGCTTACGCTGGGTATGTTCCTGAAGATCGAGACTGCACTGATTATTGCCATGAACAGGACCGCGGTCTCAAAGTACGTATCAAGCCCTCTGTAGTCCCATAGGATTGCTGTTACAACTTCCGGTGAACCGGCGGAATGCTCCCCGAAGTAGCTGTTCCTAAGGTAGAACTCGCCCAGTGCATTCAGTTCGGCCCTTGGGGCGAGGTATGAAGATAAGTAGTACGCTCCTGCAAGGACTGCTAGCAGTATGATGGAGAGGGTGATCAATTTCTTCACTTTAGACCACCTCATGCCTCGTCGTTTTGCTTACCACGAACACCATAAGGCCGGTGGAAAGTCCCACGGATATCGCAACGTACGCGAGGATTACGTCGGGGGCCATCAGAACGTACAGCGTCAGCAGTATGAGTCCCCCGAAGACGCCAGAATATGCGACTGCCTTCAGCAGGTCTGTCTCGGTGACTATGAGGTAGCTGAGGGCCACTGCGCACAGGAGGAAAACCGCCGCCAGCTCAAACATCTTCCTCCCCCCTGAACTCGTCAAGCTCCATCTCCACTATCCTGGCTTTGCTCGCGGCGTATGCGAGTGCATGGCTCCCTACGGGGGTCGTGACCAGGACGAGGAGCGCCGCAAGTACCGAGATTCCGACCACGGGCCACAGGCCCTGCTCTGCCGCTATAAACGCCACTCCGAGGAGCGGGTAGAATTTTCCTCCAACGGTGCCCACGGTCGCGGCGTGGAGTCTAAGGTAGAACGTGTTGAACCTGTGAATCCCTATCGCACCGAGGAGGTCGCAGACTGCGCCTATGGCGAGGAGTATGAGCCCGATGACCGTGAGTATCAAGTTCCCACCTCCCCTCTCGTGAGGTATTTGGCCGCAAACACGTCCAAGATGAACGCCCAGAGCACCAGGAACAGCGCTCCGACCGCCAGGAATGAGTTTTTGTAGTAAATGGACAGCAGTAGCGCTATTAGTGCAACATCCAGGGACACACAGTCCGCGGCGAGGATTGAGTCCACTATGGTCGGCCCCTTGATTAGCCTGATAAAGTAGAGCACTCCGGAGAGTCCGTATATCGCAAACAGTACGTAAATTGCCGTTTCAATCATTTTAAACCCTCCTCACGGCTATAAGGCCCTTTTCTATCTCGGGGAGCAGTCTGGCTATTGTCTCTCTATCCTCCCCAGGGTAGGCGTTCAGGTCGGTGACCCCCTTCTCGACCAGTTCAGCACTCCTCTCGCTGACCTCGCCTACGACTTCCTCCGTCGAAAAGTTGGATTCAAAGTGATCCAGTACCCGTGCGACCTCATTTTTGAACTCTAAGTACTCTCCTCTTCTGACTAAGTATATCTTCATACGTTTTCACCACCTCTAGGTAGTATGAATAGAGCCTGTCAAGCCCGCATCTGATCCGGCTGTCCTTTTCTTTGAGCTTTTCTTCTTCTACAAGCCTATGGAGTGTTTCGGGGGTCTCTGCGATGTCCACGAGCTCCATGAACCTTTCTAGGAGCTTATAGCCGTCGAAGTACCCGAGCTCCTTCCTGATTTTCGCCTTGAGGAGGACTTCCACCCATGCCTTGAACTGGGTGCGCGGGAGGACGAACTCTTCATCCACGTAGTGGCGCGGGGACAGCTTCTTTTCCGCGAGCCCGAGCAGCAGTGCAAGCCCGTAGAGTATCTCCTCCGGCCTTGGCGGGCATCCCGGGATATACATGTCCACGGGCAGGAACTCAGAAGTTCCTCCTGCCCTCGGGTACTCCAGTGTAAGCCTTTCAGACTCCCGCCTGATGGCATAGCTGTCGTAGAATATTCCACCACTGCAGGCGCACGTGCCTATGGCGACGACTATCCTTGGCTTGGGGGGCATTGCTTCGTAAGCCCTCTTGGCGGCGTAGTA
>DRGF01000126.1 GCA_011050175.1 Thermococcus sp.
GTTGAAGCTGTTTCCGAAGGGATTTCTGTGGAGCTCCCAGCTCACGGAGCCGGCGTTGATCACGGGCGTTTTTTCGACCTTGACTGCGAAAGAGTTGCCTCCGTGGCCCGTCAGCACGAGGTTAGCCTCACCCTGCGTCACGGTCCTCAGCACGTCCCCCGCATCTTCCAGGAAGCCCACCTCCCTGCTCCGCGGAATCGGGATTATATTGTGGTGCAGAACGACCGCCGTAAAGCTCTCGCGGTACTCCTCGAGGTGCCTAGCCACTTTCCTCTGGCCGATCCTTCCCACGACGCCTATCGGCGTCTCGTACTGGGCGCTTATCACCGGGATGAACGCGAAGTTTTTCATCTCCACGACTTCCGGTTCGCCGAAGTACTCCTTAAAGAGGTCGTAGCCGAGGTAGGTTATGTCGTTGTGGCCGGGGACGACGAGCTTTTCCGCCTTGATCTTCTCGTAGAACTCGTAGGCCTTCCCGTAATAGCGCTCTATCCCCATGTCCACGATGTCCCCGTTGTGCACCACTATATCCGGCCTCAGCTTTTCGTTTATTGTGTGTATCGCGTTTTCTAGTATCTTCTTTCTGAAATAAACCCTGTCAGAGACGTTGCTCTCGCTCATCTGGACTATCCTGAGCAGGCGCTTTCCGCGGGGCACGAATATCTTCGGCCTTATGGGCCTGTGTTCCTTCCGAACCTCGTCCCCCGTCACGCGTCTTATCGTGACCTCGATCCTCCCGTCGTCGTGTATCGTTATGATGTTGTAGCTATTGACATCGCCCTTTCTCGTCTTCTTGCAGGATGTACAGCCTGCATTGGCAACGACGATGTCCTCAACGCGATAGACGTTGGGCACGTGCTTGTGGCCGCAGGTGTAGAGGTTGACCCCGTGCCTGAGGAGTAGGTCGAGGACGTCGCCGGCATTGAACAGAACGTTCCTCTCCCTCCCGGTGTCGGGCAGCGGGACGAGGTGGTGGTGCGCGGCGACGATTTTGAACTTCCTGTCCGAGTACTCCTTGAGTCTTTTTTTGAGCCACTGGAACTTGTGGCCGCCCACCCTGCCGTCGCTCAGGTCGGGTATGGTCGAGTCGACCCAGATAACGACCCCACCGTCGAACTCAAAGACGCCGTTGAGCGGCCCTATGAACTTCTCGAACAGTTCATAACCGACGTTCCTGACGTCGTGGTTGCCGGGGATAACGACCAGCGGCTTCTTTATTTTTCCAAGCTCGTAGGAGGCCCGTTCGTACTCCTCGCGGAGGCCCTGGTTGGTCACGTCCCCGGTGTGGATCACGAAGTCAAAATCCCCATGGTTTATCTCGTTCGCGATGAGGTCGTAGGCGTAGCCCTTGTAGGCGCTCTCGCCGGTTATGTGTGTGTCGCTTATGTGGGCTATCCGTATCATAGGCATCACTCAGCCGCTATGGCCGTCTCAAGCCTTCTCCTGCTGGCTGTGAGGAGGTCGCTCAGGCTGAATATGCCAACTATCTCCCCATTTTCCTCGATGAGCATGTGTTTGACCCCCTTCTTGGCCATGAGGTCGAGCACCCCCCTCAGAGGGGTGTTTGCGTCAACGGTTATCAGCTCCTTGCTCATTATCTCCCTGACCGGGGTCGTGTTCGGCAGACCCGGGATGACGACACGCCGGATTATATCGCTCTTCGTGAAGAACCCCACCACCTTATCCTCTTCAACGACAACGAGGGAGCCTATATCGAACTCCACCATAATCTCGCAGGCCCGCTTTACGCTGTCGTCCGGAGAAACGCCTATCAGCTTCCGAGTCATGTAAACCTTGATCGGGGCATCGCCCTCCATGTTCTCACCCAAAATAAAAGTGGGATGGCATCGTATATAACCTTTCACAGGCGAACTGTCTCATAGCTGAAGCCGCCCTCACCAAGCCGGACGTAGAAAGCGGTTCCGTTTGGGATTTCCCTGTAGTCAGCGGGGTGGTACAGCTCAAAGGTCGAGGAGGTAACTGCGAAGAGGTCTTCGTCTTCAATGAGGAGCAGCTTTCCGTAGGCATAGTTCAGCGGGTTCTCGGCATATTTCTCGTCCATGCTGGCGGTTATGAATGCGCTGAAGTCCCCCTCGGAGCTCTGGAAGAGCGTCATCGTGTTGAACGTGCTTTTGGTCGTCTTTCCTATCGCCCCGTAGTGGGTTAGAACGTCCTCGAGCTTTGGGCTTGGGAGCCTTCTGCAGAGGTAGGTTGCGAAGGTGTAGCTGTCGGAGGCGTTTCTCAGGTCTTCCTCGTCGAGTTCGGCTAGCTCTATAATCCTCGCCTTGTCGAGGTCCCCGTTGTGGAGCAGCCAGAACGTGAAGCCCCTTCTTGTCGAGAAGGCAAAGGGCTGGACGTTGAAGAGGTTTTTAACCCCCTGGCTGGCCGCCCTCGTGTGAGCCATCAGCACTGTGAAGCCCTCAAGTTCATTCCTGAGGAAATCAACGGCTTTGGAGTCCTTGAATATGGGCCTTACGGAGCGGTAGTGCTTTACCGAGCCGTCCTTCAGGAGGACGTATCCCCATCCGTCCCTGTGCCACCTCGTCTTTCCCCTGCGCTCCTTGTACGGGTCGTTCTCCGAGGACTTCACCAGGGCGTCCAGCAACGGACGTATCCGTTCCCCGTTACCAGCTGCAAACAGTATCCTGCACATAGTTCCACCGGAGTAAGTTGGGGCCGATGCCCAAAAGCTTTTAGGTTCAAGGAAGAGCAGTAAAGAGGTCTGGAGGTATGGGCATGGATGGGCTTATGGGGGCCGTAATCAGCGTCAGGAAGAAAATCCGCTCGCATAGGGAGCTCTACGTAAAAAATGAGGAGGCCGTAAAGCAGCACCTCATCGGGGAGGTCTTCCAGGCACTGGGATGGGAATGGAATAACCCCGAGGAGGTCAGACCGGAGGAGCGGACGGAGGACGGGAGGGCTGACTACGCGCTCATCCTTGACGGAGAGGTCTTTGCCTACGTAGAGGCCAAGAACCTGGGGGTCAATATAATCAGGCGCGACGAGCCCCTCCGCCAGCTGGCGCGCTACTGCTTCAACTCCGGCGTTAAATACGGTATACTAACGAACGGTGCCGTTTGGATAGTGCTGAAGGCCTTCGAAGAGGGCTCCCGCCTGAGGGACAGGGTTCTCGTCACCGTCAACATCGAGGAGGAGCCCCTTGAAAAGGCCGTGCTCAAATTGTCCCTTCTCTCAAAGTCCCGGATAACCGGAATTGAGAGGGTCGCCTCCCTCCTGAGGGCGCTTGAATTGAGCTTTCAGGGGCTCAGACAGGAGGGCTACTCCGAGAGCATGCTGATTGAATACCTGACATCGCGGGAGGGCATGAACACCCTTCCCATTGGAGAGCTGAGGGGGGACGAGACTCCCAAGGCGGCATACGTCTATGACGGTGGGTGGAAGCTCCTTCCCCTCCAGGAAAAGAGCATCAAGGGGGTCCTCCTCTCCGTTCTGCTGTACATGGAGAAGCGCACCAGTGGTTACGAGAGGGAGGAAATACGAAAGGCCTACGAGCATATCAGGAGAATATCCCTCAGCCCCGAGACGGCCATAGAAGTGCTGAAAAAGCTGGAAGAAGAGGAAAAACTGAGGATATCTGTCGAGATTTGATGGCTCACACCACTTTCCAGAGCTCGTCGCTCTCAGGCCTTTCAAGGGGCCTCTCCTCACAGTTCTCAACGATGACCCTGACGCTTGGGTCCTCCACGAACTCCCCTATGACTGACGCGTTTATGCCTTTGTTTGCGAGGGCAGAGACTATCCCCTCCGCCTTTTCTTTGGGGGTGGCTATCATAAGGGCCCCTGAGCTTATGAGAGCGAGCGGGTTGAGGCCGTAGAACTCGCAGATTTTCAGCGTTTCTTCCCGTATTGGGATTTTCTCAGCGTAGACGCGGAAGCCCAGGCCGGCAGCGTCGGCCATCTCGTGGAGGCCGTTTGCCA
>DRGF01000072.1 GCA_011050175.1 Thermococcus sp.
CGGTGGAAACCAGTCATAGAGCTCCCACTTGCTCTCCGCAGGATAGTAAACAGTCAGAAAAGCATGGCCTGGAACCTCCGTGAGAAAGTACCTCGCTTCTATTCCATAATCTTCGTTTATGCTGGAAATTATGGCATACGCCACCACATGCCAGTCGTCACAATCACCGCAGTGGGTTACAACGTATCTCGGGTTCTTCGTGGGTCCGCCGGCGCAGTATTTTGCCCTCTCGACCATAACTTCGTAGGCCGTCCCGCGGAGATAGCGAAGGTACTGGTTCTGTGGGACTTTTTCTTTGTTTATTCTTTCCTTTGCCTCGTCTATTGCCGAAGAGACGAATTCTTGCACTGGCTTGGACTCTAGGATCTCTGGTAGCTTTTCCCTGGGAAACGAAGTGTAACTCCAATATGGGTATACATAAGACTTCTTTTTCAGGATATCTGCCATGTCGGGATCGTACGTGTGCTCCATGATTACGGGTGCAATCTGCTTGTCAACTTTTCCGAAGGCGTCAATGTATATGCCTGTGGCACTGTAAAAGAGGTCAATCATACGAACGATGCCGTCGTCCCAGTAAACACCGACCACTGGTACTTCTCTTAGCCTTCCGGTGTGATGACCCACTAGCCCGGCCAGAAGAAACATTATCACAATAGGAACTACGGCAGCTTTATAGACTCCCATATTATTAAATCATTGATGGGGAGAAATTTAAAGGATTTGTGGTGAGGCCAATGCGCATCATTCCGCTCGCCTCCGAGAGTCTCGGCGTTAGGAGCCTCGCAACCTTTGTTGAAGCGGGAGGAATAGAGGTCCTCATGGATCCGGGTGTCGCCCTTGGGCCGAAGCGCTATGGCCTCCCGCCGGCGAAAATCGAGCTTGAGACCCTGCGGAAGATGAGGAGAAAGGTGCAGGCCTACGCGAGGAAGGCGGACGTCGTGACGATATCGCACTACCACTACGACCATCACACGCCTTTCTTTGAGGGCCTCTACGAGAGCTCCAGCGAGGAGTACGCGAGGGAAATCTACGCTGGGAAGCTAGTCTTCACTAAGCATCCCAGGGAAAACATCAACTTCAGCCAGAGAAAGAGGGCATGGGCCTTCCTGAAGAACGCGGAACCGATAGCGAAAAAGATCGAGTTCGCCGACGGGAGGAGCTTCGATCTGGGGGGTGTTACGCTGGAGTTCTCACCTGCGGTTCCGCACGGGAGCGAGGGCTCGAAGCTCGGCTTCGTTGTGATGACACTCATTGACGACGGCTCGAAGAGGCTGATCCACGCCAGCGACATCCAGCTCCTCAACAGGAAAGCCGTTGAGTGGATAATCGAGAAGGTTCCGGACATCCTCATAACCGGAGGGCCGCCGACATACCTCGGAAAGCGCGCCGAGGGGAGCTGGGAGACCGGCGTTAAGAACCTCAATGAGATAATCCGCGAGACCGGCGCTCAGGTAGTCCTCGACCACCACATCGTGAGGGACAAACGCTATCCTGAGTTCTTCGACGAGCTGGAGCAGAGGCCGAAGACATTCGCTGGCTTTTTGAAGGTAGAGGACAGGCCCTTTGAAGCCTACCGCAGGGAGCTCCACAAAATCGAGAAAGGTGAAAAGGTAGAGCTTCCCTTCAGGTTAGGTTGAGAGGAAGCCGCCATCCACAGGGATTATCGCCCCGTTGACGTAGCTCGCCAGGTCGCTCGCGAGGAAGAGCATTACTCTCGCCACCTCGTCGGGCTCTCCAAAGCGCCCCATCGGAAGGCGGGCGTTGAAGTGGAAGGATATTCCCATCTTTTCCATGTCGAACTTCATTATCGCTTCCTTCTTGAGCTTCTTTACTCCCTCCGTCTCTATGCCTCCAGGAACCACCACGTTGGCCCGGATTTTCCTGCCGTACTCCCTCGCTATCGCCCTCGTGAGGGCGACCACACCAAGCTTGGCTGCGTCATAGTGGACGAGGCCCCTCGCAAAGGGCAGAAAAGCCTCTATCGAGCTCACGTTGATTATCACGCCTCCCTGATCTTTCCTCGCTTGGACGAAGTGCTGGCACATCCAGAAGATGGAGTGAAGGTTTATCGCCATGACCTTCTCGTAGAAGCCCTCGTCAACCTCGGTAAACTCGTTGAACCAGTAAACACCGGCGTTGTTGATGAGGATGTCCGGCTCCTGGCCCCTCAGGGCCTCCCACAGGACGTCAATCTCAACCTTCCGCGAGAGGTCAGCGCGGTGGATGTTTGCTTCAACGCCGAACTCCTCGGCTAGTGCTTTGGTCTCCTTCAGCCCGAACTCGTCCAGATCGACCAGTTCAAGGTCTGCCCCGGCTTCCGCAAACCTCAATGCTGCTGCACGCCCTATTCCGGATGCCGCGCCCGTTATCAGGGCCGTTCTCCCCTTCAGGGAGATGAGCTCAGGGATGGGTTTCGTCTCGGTCATAGTTCATAGTTTGACGTTTCCCCCAATAAGGGTTGTCATTGGAAAGCCTTAAATCGGATTGCTGGAACTCTCCATTAGGTGAGAAAGATGAGGGACTTCTACATCGCCCATGAAGAGGATATCAAAGCCGGAAAGACAACTGACGTTTACTTCATCAGGACAAAGAAGATACTCGTCGAGAAGGACATCCACAGGAAGGTCTTCGCCGACGTGACGACGACCTCCCTGCCGAAGGGCTGGAAGTGGGGGGTTCTGGCCGGAATCGAGGAGGTCGCAAAGCTCTTTGAAGGCCTGCCCGTGAACGTCTATGCCATGCCAGAGGGGACGATATTCCACCCATACGAGCCGGTGCTCCAGATAGAGGGCTACTACGAAGAGTTCGGAATCTACGAGACTGCCATGCTCGGAATGCTCAGCCAGGCGACGGGAATAGCGACAGCCGCACTCAGGACGAAGATAGCGGCGGACTTCAAACCGGTTTACTCCTTCGGCATAAGGCACATGCACCCGGCAATAGCGCCGATGATTGACCGCTCGGCCTTCATAGGCGGCTGTGATGGCGTCTCCGGCGTCCTCGGTGCCGAGATGATCGGGGAGAAGCCAGTCGGGACGATGCCCCACGCGCTGATCCTCACCGTCGGTGACCAGGTAAAGGCCTGGAAGTACTTCGACGAGGTCATTGAGCCCGAAGTCCCGAGGACGGCCTTGGTTGACACGCTCTGCGACGAGAAGTTCGAGGCGCTCATGGCGGCGGAAGCGCTCGGCGAAAGGCTGGCGGCGGTGAGGCTCGACACCCCCGGCTCAAGGAGGGGCAGCTTCAGGAAGATAATCGAGGAGGTTCGCTGGGAGCTCGATCTGAGGGGCTACGAGCATGTTAAAATCTTCGTGAGCGGCGGGCTGAACGAGGAGAAGATAAAGGAGATAGTGGACGTCGCGGATGCCTTCGGCGTTGGCGGCTCCATAGCCTCAGCGAAGCCCGTAGACTTCTCGCTCGACATAGTGGAAGTCGAAGGAAAGCCGGTAACAAAGCGCGGCAAGCTCAGCGGAAGGAAGCAGGTCTACCGCTGTGAAAACGGCCACTACCACCGCGTCCCGGCGGACAAAAAGCTCGAGAAGTGCCCAGTCTGCGGTGCAGAGGTCGAGCCGCTCCTCAAGCCGCTCATCGAGAACGGTGAGATAGTGGCGGAGCTGCCAAAGGCACGGGAGATAAGGGAGTACGTGCTTGAGCAGGCGAAAAAGTTTGGGCTGAGCTTGGAGTGAGCTCTTTTTCGGTTCTTATTGTCTTTTAAACTTTCAGAAGCTTCAGAAAAAGCTGGCTTAACAATGAAGAGGAAAAAGAGGGGCCTTCAGGCCTCCTCGAGAGTAATAGCGGCAACCGGGCAGGCCTCAGCGGCCTCCTTGGCGCACTCAAGGTCAGTGGTGTCAACTATAGCAACAGCCTTGCCCTCGTCGTTCATCTCGAAGACGTCCGGGCAGAGGCTGGCACAGATGGCGTCA